>NZ_JBFUCS010000006.1:0-286184 GCF_056405115.1 Allobosea sp. P2_A10
GACGATCATGCCGAGAACCAGCAGCGCCAGCGTCAGCCCCAGCGTCGTCGCCGCGCCGCCGTGCAGTTAGGGGTTGGTGAAGTAGCTACAGACGCCCGGCCCGCTCCAGACCTGCAGGGAAACATGCCTCTCGCAGTGCGCGAGGCACGACATATGATAACGCATCGGCATCGAGCAGAACGCTTGGCGCGTCGTGGTCGGGCTTGACCCGACCATCTCGGAAACCAGCTAGCTGGTCAGAGAGATTCTCGGGTCAAGCCCGAGAATGACGTTGGAAACGGGCCGTCTCAAGCCGGGCCGGGGCCTTTGATGGAGAACTCCTTCTCCTCCATCTTGAGCACGCCGAACTTGTCGAACAGCTCGTCATAGTAGCCCGATTTGCGCAGACCGTTCAGGCTGCCGACCACGGCTTCGGCGACGCTCTTGTTGGCGAAGGCGAAGGTCGCCGTCTGCGGAAACAGCCCGGCGATGGCGCGATGGAAGTCGCCGCGGCCCTGCCAGAACATCGCGGTCGCGTCGATCGAGGTCGCGGCGTCGACCTGGCGGGCGCGCAGCGCCTGGAAGGCCTCGGCGAAATTATTGAAGGTGCGGATATCCAGCCCCTTGAGGCCGGCCTTCTTCAGCATCTCATCGACCTCGCGGGTGCGCCGCTCCTCGATGCCGCCGAGCTCGACGCCGACGGCGCGGCCGGCGAGGTCTTCCCATTTCGTCACGTTGAGCGGGTTGCCGCGCGAGACGAGGAAGCTGATCGCCGCCTGCTCATAGGGCACCATGTACATCAGCTTCGAGCGCTCTTCCGTGAAGAAGATGCCGGTGTTGATCATGTCCCAGCGCTTGGCGGCGAGGCCTGGCACCATCGCGGCGAATTCGATGCGGACATATTCCGGCGTCAGCCCAAGATCCTTGGCGATGGCGTTGCCGAGCTCGACCCGCATGCCCTGAAGTTCGCCCTTGTCGTTGACGAATTGCAGCGGCGGCAGCGTCGGGTTGATCGACATCACCAGCGTGCCGGCCTTGATGATGGCGGGTGTGGACAGCTTGGCCTGGGCGCGTGCGGGCCGCATGCCGAGCGCGAGCGAGCCGGCGGTCGCGGCGCCGAGCAGCAGAAGGTCGCGCCGGTCGGGCATCGGAACGGCCTTCGAGCAGGCTTTTGTCATGGGGCGACCCTTCTCGGTGGCAACGGGATTGGAAACAGAACTCTTGGCAAAATCAGCATACAGAATGTATGCAAAGTTCGATGGCGCGCGCAAGTGCGCCGTGGCGCGACTGGACAAGCAAGGCTGGTGCCGTGACGCGGAACGCTGTGGATGGTCGGGGGTTGCCGTGGCGCATGTGATGACGGTTCTGGGGCCGGTCGGGCCCGAAGCGCTGGGTGCGACGCTGCTGCACGAGCACCTGCTCTGCGATCTCAGGCCGCTTGCGCAACGCGGATCGGGCGAGCCGGAGGTCGTCATCGCGCTGGCGAACGCCTTCGACGTGAACTACCGGCCGGGCGAACATCGCGGCAATCACAGGCTGCAGGACCGCGCTCTGGCGACGCATGAAGCCGCGCTGTTCAAGGCGCAGGGCGGCGGCGCGATCGTCGAGATGACCACGGCGGGCATCGGCCCCGACCTCGAAGGCCTCGCCGAAATCTCGCGCGCATCGGGCGTCCATGTCGTCGCCAGCGCCGGCTACTACACCGAAAGCTTCCAGGACGAGGCGACGCGCGCTCTGCCGATCGAGGTATTGGCCGAGACGATGGTCGCGGAGCTGGAAGAGGGCGCGCGCGGCACTGGCATCCGTTGCGGCATCATCGGCGAGATTGGCTGCTCCTGGCCGCTGACGCCATTCGAGGAGCGCTCCCTGACCGCAGGCGCGATCGCGCAATCCCAGACGGGGGCTGCGATCACGGTCCATCCCGGCCGGCATCCGCAGGCCCCGCACGACATCATCGACATTCTCGGCCGCGCCGGCGCCGATATTTCCCGTGTCGTCATCGACCATATGGACCGGACCTATGAGGATGATGGCGAGGTCGTCGCGCTGGCCCGGCGCGGCTGCGTCGTCGAGTTCGACTTCTTCGGCATCGAGACCTCGAAATACTGGATGGGCGTCGCCGATCTGCCGACCGACTGGATGCGCCTGCGCTGCATCCGCCGCCTGTTCGAGGCGGGGTTGGGAGACCGTGTCGCGGTGGCGCACGACATCTGCACCCGCTCGCGGCTCCAGAGCCTCGGGGGCCATGGCTATGGCCATCTCCTGCGCAACGTCGTGCCGCTGATGCGCGAGCGCGGCTTCACCCAGAGCGAGATCGACCAGCTTCTGGTCGGAACGCCGCGTCGCCTGCTGACGATCGGATGAGGGTAGTGTCAGCTCACGACGCTCAGCGTGAAACGCTGCAGGCTGCGGATATGGCTCTGCACAGCCTTGCGCACGCCCTTGGCGTCGCCGGCTTCGAGCGCATCGAGAATGGCGAGATGCTCGGTGTTGTCGGGGATCAGCCGGTCCTTGAGCCGGTCGATCTCGAACAGATGCGTCGTCGCCCGCAGCGCCTTCATGATCTGGATCATGACCTGGTTGCCGCAGGCCTCGATGAACAGATTGTGGAGGCTGGCGTCGGAATCCCAATGCGCCTGCCGGACATAGCTGGTCGAGCCGTTGAGCGCGGTGATCCCGGCGCGGACCGGCCCGAAGGCCTCGGGCTCGATCTGGCCGATCGCCAGCGCGGCGATCTCCGGTTCGAGGATCTCGCGCACCTTGAGGCTCTGGAGATATTCGGCGAGATCGACGGTGCGCACCATGTAGGAGCGGCTGGCGTTCTTGATGACGAGCCCTTCGCCCTCGAGCCGCTGCAGCGCCTCGCGCATCGGCGTCCGCGAGATCGAGAGTTCGGAGGCGAGTTTGGCCTCCAGGATCACGTCGCCGCCGCGCAGCCTGTGGCCGTGGATCATCCGCGAGAGCGCGGCATAGGCGAAGCCGGACAGGTTGGAGCTGCCTTCCTTGCTCGCCTCATGGTCGGACATGGCCGGCTCGCTCGCCATCGCGTCGTTTCCTCGGTCGGCCGCCGCATCGCCCGGCGGACGCCGGATTCGCGCGCTGCCGAATCTGCATGCTTCTTGTATAAGCCCGCCATGCGCGTGGCGTCAGTCCCACCTGTCCAGCATCCGGATTTCCGATGAGCAAGACCTTTCGCGGCACCTTCACGGTGATGATCACGCCCTTCGACCGCGACGGCGAGGTCGATCTCGCGGCGCTCGGCGATCTCACCGAATGGCAGATCCGGGAAGGCATCCACGGCCTGATCCCGCTCGGCTCGACCGGCGAGTTCCTCTCGCTGTCGGAGGAGGAGAAGCGCCTGGTCGCGCAGACCGTGATCGAGCGCGCCGCCGGCCGGGTCCCGGTGCTGATCGGCACGGGCGCGGAGGACACCCGCGACGTCGTCCGGCTTAGCCGTCAGGCCGAGATGCTGGGCGCCGACGGGGTGATGATCATCCCGCCCTTCTACTGCACGCCGACCGACGAAGAGCTCGTGCATCACTACCGCACGGTGGCCAACGCGATCGGCATCCCGATCATGGTCTACAACAACCCCGCCACCGCCAATGTCGACCTCAAGCCCGAGCTTGTCGCCCGTCTCGCCGAGATTCCCGGCTGCGACTACATCAAGGAATCGACGCTGGAGATCACGCGGGTGCGCGACATCATCCGGCTCTGCGGCGACAGGCTGACGGTGTTCGGCGGCGTGCTCGGCTTCGAATCCTTCGTCGAGGGCGCTCAGGGCTGGGTCGCGGTCGCCTCCAATGTCGCGCCGGGCCCGATGGCGAAACTCTTCACGATGGTCGCCGACGAAGGCAAGGTCTTCGAGGCGCGCGACCACTATCTGCACTGGCTGCCGGTCATCGAGGCCGTGTTCGGCCAGTACTATGTCGGCGGAACCAAGGCGTTGCTGAACCATATGGGTTTTGGCGCAGGCGCGCCGCGCCCGCCGCGCCTGCCTTTGCCGGCGCAGGCCGATGCCAGGATGAAGGAACTGGTCGAGCGCTTCGGCCTGCGCTTCGATATCGCCGCCTGAAGGACGCAAGGACCTGTCCGCGCCCGCCATGCCCCGGCCAGCCGCCACCCTGTCGATCGGCTTCGATGGCAGGACGCTGGCGGCCGTGCCGGGCGAGACGGTCGCGGCGACGCTCGTTGCCCATGGCGTGCTGGCGCAAGGCAAAGCGAAGAATGGCGCGCCGCGCGGGCATTATTGCGGCATGGGCGTCTGCCATGACTGCCTCGTCACGATCGACGGACGCGCCGGGCAACGCGCCTGCCTGTCCAAGGTCGAGGCGGGCCTGCAGGTCATGCCGCAGCATGGCGGGACGCTGGCGCTCGCCTCGGTTACGACTGACGCCGCGCTCCTCCCGACAGTCGAGATCGCGGCGAGGGAGATCGACGTGCTCGTCGTCGGAGCAGGTCCGGCCGGATTGCATGCGGCGCTCGCCGCCGCGCGCGCCGGGGCGAAGGTGCTCGTGCTGGACGAACGGCCCACGCCCGGCGGTCAGTACTACAAGCAGGGCGGCAGCGCGGCTGCTCCGGTAGCCGATGCCCAGATGCGTGAGGGCGCGGCGTTGATCGCATCCGCACGGGCGGCCGGCGTGACGATCGAGAGCGAAACGCTGGTCTGGGGCGTCGAGCGCGATGGCGAGGGGCGGCTGACGCTGTCGACGCTGCAGCGCGGCGTCGCCGGGCTCGCGCGTCCCGCCATGCTGATCGTCGCGACCGGAGCCTATGAACGCCCGGTCATGGTTCCCGGCTGGACCCTGCCGGGCGTGATGACGACAGGCGGCGCGCAGACGCTGCTGCGCAGCTATGGCGTCGCGCCGGGACGCCGTGTCCTCTTCGCCGGCAACGGACCGCTCAACCTGCAGGTCGCGCGCGAACTGCTCCGGTCCGGATCTGGCGAGATCGTGCTGGCGGAGGCCGCGGCCGCGCCGTGGCTGCGCCCGCGCGAGGCGTTGGCTCTCGCGCTCGCCGATCCGGCGCTGGCGCTGCGCGGCATCGCCGATCTCGTCGCGATGCGCGGGTCCGGCGCGCGGCTGCTGTTCTCGCATCGCCTCGTCGCCATCGAGGGGCGCGAGCGGGTCCAGGCAGCGGTTCTGGCCCCCGTCCTGCCCGACGGAAGTCTGAGCGAAAGCCGAATCGCGCTCGCCACCGACGCCGTCTGCACCGGCGATGGCTTCCTACCGGCCGGCGACCTGCCGCGCCTGCTCGGACTGCCCTTGGCCGAGGATGCGCGTGGCAATCTCGCCATCGCGCGCAGTGAAGATGGCGCGACGGCGCAAGCCGATGTTTTCGTCGTCGGCGAGGCCGGAGGATTCGGCGGCGCGCATGTCGCGAGCGCGATGGGCAGGCTCGCCGGGGCAAGCGTCGCGCGGCGGCTCGGTCTGACATCACCCGACGACGACAGGCCCGCGAAGTCAGCGCTCGCCCGTCATCGCCGCTTTCAGTCCGCACTTTGGGCCCTGTTCTCCGCGCCCGCCGCAAAGTTGGACGAGAACAGGCTGGTCTGTCGCTGCGAGGCTGTGTCTCGCGATACCCTGAAGGCTGCGATCGCGCGCCATGTCATCGATGATCTCGCCAGCCTCAAGCGCCTGACGCGGGCCGGCATGGGGCGCTGCCAGGGCCGCTACTGCGTGCCGGAGTTGCACCGGCTGCTCGGCTCCCCCTCGCGGGAGGCGGTGCTCGCGCCGCAGGCTCCCATCCGGCCGGTCCCGCTTGCGGCGCTCGCCGTCGAGAAGCCGGAATGGGGCGGGCATCGCCGCGCAATGCTGCCCGACAGGCCGTTGCCCCCGCGCGTGCCGCTGCCGGTCGCGGAGGCCGCGACGCTGGTGATCGGCGCCGGGATCGCCGGGCTTTCAACCGCGCTATATCTCGCGCGCGCCGGCCATGACGTCGTGGTCCTTGATCGCGGCCCGGTCAATTCCGGGGCGTCGGGCGGCAACGCCGGCAGCCTGCATGCGCAGCTTCTGTCCTTCGACCACGGCGCGAAATCGGAAGGCGGCGGCACGCCGGCTGCGCTGACCTTGCCGCTCCAGCGCGATTCGATCGCGCTGTGGCGGGAGCTGGAACGCGAACTGAAGGCGGATTTCGAGATCGGCATCACCGGCGGACTGATGGTGGCCGAGAACGAAACCGATCTCGCCTTCCTCGCCGCCAAGACGGCCGTCGAGCGTGACAAGGGCATCGATTGCGAGGTCATCGGACGCGCCGATCTGCGTCGGCTCGAACCTGGGCTCGACGAGCGCTTCGTCGCGGCTGCCTTCTGCCCGCAGGAAGGCAAGATCAACCCGCTGGTGGCGACCCAAGGCATCTACGAGGCCGCGCTGAGGGCCGGCGCCCGCGTCTTCACCGGCGTCGAGGTCCGTGCCCTGGAACGCMACGGCAACGGCTTCACGGTCACGACCAATGCCGGCGACATCCGCGCCGCACGGGTCGTCAACGCCGCCGGCGCCTTTGCCTCGCGTATCGGCGCGATGCTCGGCGTCGACGTGCCGGTCTTCGGCGCGCCCCTGCAGATGGTGGTGACGGAGGCCGCCGAGCCGCTGGTCTCGCGCCTCGTCGCCCATGCCGACCGGCATCTGACGCTGAAGCAGGCCGCCAACGGCAATTTCATCATCGGCGGCGGCTGGACGGCGGGGCTCGATCCTGTCCGCCAGCATCCGCGCCCGCTGCGCTCCAGCCTCGAAGGCAATCTCTGGGTGGCGCAGCATGTCGTGCCGGCGCTGCGAAAACTGCACGTCATCCGGAGCTGGGCTGCGATGAACATCAACATCGACGGCGCGCCGATCCTGGGGCAGCACCCTGCTGTGCCTGGACTGTTCACTTGCGTGACCTCGAACGGCTACACGCTCGGCCCGATCATGGGTCGGACCACGGCGGCGCTGATCCTGGAGGGCGATGCCGGCCGCGACGTCGCGCCGTTCTCGATCGCGCGCTTCGTCTGAGCGGCTGAAGCCTTTCTCGGAGCCTTCTCCGTCATTCCGGGCGAAGCGAAGCGCAGACCCGGAATCCATCGTAAGGCGGCATCGCTCGATGATGGATTCCGGATCGGCGCGGCTTTGCCGCTTGTCCGGAATGACGACATGGTTCAGTCAAAAAAAGCGTGCTTCAGCCTCTACAGGCCCATCCCGCCATCCACCGCGATCTCCGCGCCGTTGATGTAGCTGCCTTCGGGCGAGCACAGCAGCAGCGCCACACCCGCGCAATCCTGCGCCGCGCCAATGCGCCCGAGCGGGATGCGCTCGCGCACCGCATCCGCGACGCCGGGCCGCGCCAGGATGGCGCGGTTGCGCTCGGTCGCGATCGCGCCGGGCTTGATCACGTTGAAGGTCACGTCCGGTGCGCGCAGCGTCCGGGCGAGGTTTTGCATCATGCTGGTCTGCGCCGCCTTGGTCGCGGCGTAGTACAGGCAGTCGGCGTTCGGCCGCGCCTCCTGCACCGAGCCGATCGCGATGACCCGGCCAAACCCCTTCGCCACCATGGCCGGCAGGAAGGCCCGGATCAGCCGCAACGTGGCGTGGAGGTTGATCTCGCTTTGCAACCGCAGCGCCTCGTCGCTGATCGCGTCCCAGGTCTCGCGGAACTCGACCGAGGCGCAGAGCACGAGGATGTCGGGCACAAGACCGGCACTTGCGAGCGCAGCCTGCATCGCAGCCGGAGCTGCTGGCTCCGCGAGATCATGGACGAGGCTCGTCGCGGACAGTCCCTGCGCCCGCAGCGCTGAGGTCGCGGCTTCCGCCGCCTCCGCGTCGCGGTCATGCACGATCGCATGCGCCTCGGCTCGCGCCAGCGCGGTCGCGATCGCCAGCCCGATGCCGCGCGCCGCGCCCGTGACCAGCGCGACACGACCCGACAGGACGCCCGCCATCAGCCGAGCAGCGGCTTCACGCGCTTCACCGCATCGTCCATCGCGGCTTGTGCTGGCTTGATGCCCAGAATGGCGGCCTGCGTTTCCTCGAGGAAGATGTCGTGGGCGCGGGCCTGCTCGTCGAAGGCCGGCAGATGGATGCGCGAGGCCTTGAGTGCGGCGGCCTCATCTGCGGCATAGGGCATCGCCGCCTTCAGCTTCTCGTCGGCATAGGTCGAGACGCGAGTCGGGCCGTTGCCGTTCAGCGCCATTGCCAGCGTGCCGGCTTTCGAGGACAGCGCCTTGATCATCTCCCAGCTCAGCGGCTTCTGCTTGGCGTTCTTCGGGATCACCAGCGACCAGAACTCTGTCGTCGGCGCGTAGGCGACCTTGCCGGCGAGATCGGACGCCATCGGCGGCAGCAGCGATTTGAAGCGCCCGCCATATTTGCCCTTGCTGGCGTCGTTATAGGTCACGAGCCGGGCGAAGGGGTTGATCGTGATCGCCGCCCGGCCCTGCTGCATGAAGGTGGTGATCTCCTCGTTGTTCACCGTGGCGAAGTTGCGCGGAATCACGCCCGCCTTGTAGAAATCCGCCAGCAGCGTCAGCGCCTTGACCATGCCGGGCTCGTTGGCGACGAGCTTGCCGTTGGGCGTCATGTAGTCGCCGCCGAGGCAGCGCGCGAGCGTCAGGAAGTTCGAGGCGAAGGCGGCGGTGAAGGCGAGGCCGAAGACCTGGCTGCCGTCGTCGCGCTTGAAGGTGAGCTTGCGCATCGCCTCCGTCAGTTCCTCGAAGCTCGTCGGCAACTTCGAGATGCCGCGTTCCTCCAGCAGCGCCTCGTTGTAGATCAGCGCATTGGTGGCGTGGCGCACCGGAATGCCGTGCAGCGCGCCGTCGAGCTTCATCGGCGCGACCAGCCCCGGCGCGAAATCGTCGAACGCCTCGATGGGCGCGTCCTTCATCAACGCGTCCAGCGGCTCGAACAGCTTGAGATTGCGCGGTACGGCGCGCCCGTTCAGCAGATAGGCGACGTCGATCGAGGTCTCGGCGAGCGTCACCTCGCGCAGCAGCCGCTCATGGATGGCGTTGACGTCGCCGAAGGTGACCCAGCTGACATTCGCGCCCGACGCCTTGCGCCAGGCTTCGGTCGCGTCGCCGCCCGGCCCGGTGGTGGCCGAGGTCTGGTGGACACGATGGCCGAGCGCCGTGACGGTCTTCGCCTGTGCCAGCGCCGCGCCGGGCAGGGCGAACGCGGCAGTGGCGCCGCCGGCCAGCAGGCCGAAGTCACGACGGGAAATGAGTTTTGACATGGGTCTTTCTCCGATGGTTTCTTGCCCGCGCCGTCTCGCGCGTTGGGGGTGTGGATCTCAGGCCGGCAGCAAGGGCTGGACGCGCTTGACCAGCGAGGCCATGGCCTCCTCCGGACTCTTCATGCCGAGAACGGCGGCCTCGGCCTCTTCCTTGAACAGGTCTCCGGCGCGTGCCGCCTCGTCGAAGGCCGGCAGTGGTACGCGCGCGACCTTCAGCACCTTCAGTTCCTCGGCGGCATAGGGCACGGTCTTGCTGAAACCTTCGTCGGCATAGGTCGAGGCGCGGACCGGGCCGTTGCCGTTGAGCGCGGCCTTGAGCGTCGCCTCCTTGGAGACCATCGCCTTGATGAAGCTCCAGGACAGGTCCTTGCGCTTGGCGTTCTTCGGGATGACGAGACCCCAGAACTCCACCTTGGCCGGGGCGGCGTCGTATTTTCCGGCGAGCGTCTTCGAGGCCGGCACGGCGACGGTCTTGATCTTGCCGGGGAATTTCGACTTCTGCGGATCGTTGTAGATGCGGTTGCGGCCCATACTCTGCAGGCTCATCGCGGCGCGCCCGGTTTGCATCCAGACATTGACGTCCTCGGGCGAGAGCGTCGCGAAGGTCCGCGGGAAGGCGCCGCCCTCGAACAGCGCGCGCAGCAGCTTGATCGCATTCAGCATCGGCGGCTGGTCTGCGACGCATTTGAAGTCGGGCGTGATGAAGTCGCCGTCCCAGGCGCGGGCGATGTCGATCACGTTGGGATAGGTCACGCCGGGCATGCACAGGCCGACCGTCGCCGTGCCATCAGCGCGGCGGTAGGTGCAGGCCCTGGCGATCTCGACCATCTCCTCGATCGAGCCCGGTGGCTTGGAGAAACCCTTCTCGGCCAGGATCTCCTCATTGTAGTGTAGGCCCGATGAGGCATGCCGGAAGGGGATGGCGAGCTGCCGGCCGGCCACCTTCATGCCCTCCATCAGGCCGGGGAAGATGTCGGCCGCGTCCTCGATCGCGTCGCGCTTCAGATAATCGTCGAGCGGTTCGAACAGGTTGGCGGCGCGCGGGATCACCTGCGTGTTCAGGACGAAACCGACATCGACGGTCGTCTCCGACAGGCTGGCTTCACGGAACAGCCGCTCCTGCAGCGGGCCGGTGTCGAAGGTCGTCCACTGGATCGCGGCGCCGTTCTTCTGGCTCCATTCCTTGGTGATGTCGCCGCCCTGCGCGCCGGTCGATACCGTCTGCATGACGCGATGGCCAAAGACATTGAGCGGCGACGTCTGGGCCAAAGCCGGGACGGCCTTGAGCCCGGCAAGGCCTGCGCCTGCGATGCCGCCGAGAATTTGCCTACGGTCGAGCCCTTTTCCTGCCGTCATGATGATCCTCCCGGGATGTCGCGATTTCCGCGATGGCGGCTTCAGCCGCTTCGAAATGCTTGTTCATGGCGGCCATGGCGCCGCTGCCGTCGCCAGCGGCGATCGCTGCGACGACGCGGACATGGCGCTCATAGGTCTTGCCCCAGTCCGCCGCCGTGCGGGCCTTGCGCGAATTGAAGATCTCCATGACCCGCCGGATCACCGGCCTGAGACCCCTGATCTGGAAGTCGAGCAGGCGATTTCCCGCCGATGCTGCGACCGCCTCGTGAAAATCGAGATCGGCCTCGATCCAGAGCGGCACGTCGCCAAGCGCCGCTTCCATGCGCCGGAGAATGCCGTTCAGCCTGTCGAGATCGGCTTGGGTCCGCCGCTCGGCGCTATGGGCGGCGATGGGCGGTTCGAGGATGCGGCGCAGCTCGACGGCCTCGATCAGCCCGGTCTTGCTGCCGCTGACGGCAAAGCGGAAGAAGCGGTCGAGCGGGGCGGCGTCGAGCGCCTGCACCCGCGTGACCTTGCCCTGCTGGATATGGACCACGCCCATGGCGGCGAGCTGGCGGATAGCCTCGCGGGCAATCGGCTTGCTGACGCCGAAGGACGCGGCGATCCGCGATTCCGACGGCAGCGCGTCGCCCGGTTTCAACCGGCCGTCATGGATCGCCTGCGTGATGCGCGCGATCACGGTGTCGCCAAGACGCGTCGGCACGACATCGGACCCGCCAAACGGATCGTCGTCGATCTCGGCTGCCAGCGCGGCGTCGCTCATCATCGTCTCCATGGAAATCATGATTGACAGATGCTACTCATCTTGGCAACTGATTAGCCTATCAGATAAGTAGGTGTCCTGGGGAGGACAGCGCCGCCATGTCGGCAAGCCGCATCACGCAGATCACGGCGCATCCGCTGCGCGCCACGCTTCCCAAGGTCCAGCGGACCTCGCAGGGCGACTATCCGGCAATCGAGCTCGTTGTCGTCGAGGTCGAGACCAGCGATGGCGTGAGCGGTTTCGGCGAGGCGCTGGCGCGGCGCGGCGCGGCCGGCTATGCGCGCTGGATCGACGAGGTTCTGGCCCCAAGGTTGATTGGCAAGGATCCGGCCGACCGGCGCGCTCACTGGAAGGCGATGCGATCGGCCTTGTCGGGCCGGCCCGGCGGGCAACTGGTCGAGGCGATCTCGGCGGTCGACATCGCGCTCTGGGACATTGCCGGCAAACAGGCCGGCCAGCCGATCCACAAACTGCTCGGCGGCATTGGCCGGACCGAGGTGGCAGCCTACGCCTCCTCGATCAACTGGCTCGACGATGCGACCGTCGAGGCGGAGGTCGCTGCCGCCGTGAAGGCAGGCTTCCGTGAGATCAAGGTCAAGCTCGGCCATCCGCTAAAGGATGCGATCGCCAGAGCCCGCTTCATCCGCAAGCTCGCGGGCGACGACATTGCCCTCTATGTCGACGCCAACTGGGCCTATGATGTCGACGACGCGATGATCGTCGGCCGCGCGCTTTGCGATCTCGGCTACGGCTTCTTCGAGGAGCCGATCGCGCCGCATGACCGCGAGGGCTATCGCCGGCTGGCGCAGCATCTGCCGATCCGGCTCGCGGCCGGCGAGAGCGACTATGTCGCCTCCGAGGCGCTGGTCCTGCTGCAGGACCGTTCGCTCGGCCTGATCCAGCCGGATGTGACCCGCTCGGGCGGCATCACCGAGACCTGGCGCATCGCCGAGCTCGCCGCCTCCTTCAATACGGCCTTTGCCCCTCATGTCGGCTGGTCTGGCGCGATCTGCGTCGCCGCCAGTCTCCAGCTCGCGGCGGCGGCCGAAACCTTCCGCACCTTCGAGTGCATGGTCTACGAAAACCCGCTGCGCGACGCCTTCACCCATCCGGTCGTCGGCGAGGGCTCGCAGCTCATCGGCGGCAAGCTCGCCGTGCCGCAGGGGCCTGGGCTGGGCGTCGAGATCGACCGCGCCGCGCTCGCGCGCTTCCGGATCGCGTAATGACTGCCCGCACGCCCATCTCCGCCATCGCGCTGGTGACGCCCGTCCAGCTCATGGTCGGCTGCGTCATCTTCGTGCCGGCGCTCTATGTCTTCTGGCTCAGCCTGAACCAGTCCTCCTTCGGACAGGCCGCGACCTTCGTCGGGCTCTCCAACTACGCCAAGGTGCTGGCCGATCCCTATTTCTGGCGCGCGCTCGTCAACACGGTGATCGTCGTCGCCATCGTCGTTCATGTCGAACTGCTGATCGGGCTGGGCATGGCGCTGTTCTTCGCCTCGGGCGTGCCGTTCCGGCCGATCCTGCTTGCCATCGTGCTCGCGCCCTATGCGGTCAGCGAGGTCTCGGCCGTGGTGATGTGGCGCTATCTGTTCGAGCCCGATGTCGGGATGATGAGCCAGCTTCTCGGCGTCTTCGGCCTGCCGCCGATCGAATGGGCGGTGAAACCCAATCATGGGCTGGCCATGGTCTCGCTGCTCTCGGTCTGGCTGCATCTGCCGTTCAGCTTCATCATCATCTATGCCGCCAGACTCTCGATCCCCGACGAGCTCTACGAGGCCGCTGCCATCGACGGCGCGACCGGCTGGGCCGCCTTCCGGCGCATTACCTTGCCGCTATTGATGCCGGCTCTGCTGATCGCGGCGCTGTTTCGCTACATCTTCGCCTTCCGGCTTTTCTCCGAGGTCTGGCTGATGACGGGCGGCGGCCCGGCCCGCACCACCGAGGTCATGGCGGTCTACCTCTACCTCGAGGCCTTTCGCTACAACGCCTTCGGCTCGGCCGCCGCCACCGGCTGGCTGCTCGTGCTCGCCTCGCTGCTGCTCGCGCTTGTCTATCTGCGCGGGCTTTACAGGGAGATGTTCTCCAAAAATGCGTAAGCTCCCGCTTCTGCGTCATGCTCTGAAGCTCGCCGGCGTGCTCGCGATCGTGGCCTGGTCGCTCCTGCCGATCGCACTGATCGTGATGTCGTCCTTCAAGTCCGACCGCGACATCTTCTCGCTGACCTCGCGCTTTTCCTTCGCGCCGACATTGGCGAATTACGAACTGCTCTGGAGCCGCTGGGGCGACTTCTTTCACGGCCTCTGGAACAGCTTTCTGGTGACGCTCGGCGCGACGATCCTTGCCGTCGCCGTTTCGCTGCTGGCGGGGTTCGCCTATTCGCGACATGCGTCGAAGGCGCTGCAGGGCTCGGCGTTCTTCCTGATCTTCATCCGCCTGATCCCGCCGATCGTGATCACCCTGCCGCTGTTTCCGGTCGTGAACTGGCTCGGCCTCAACGACACGCATCTCGTCCTGATCCTGCTCTACGCGACCTTCTTCGTCTCGCTCGGCACCATCGTGATGCGCACCTTCATCGACCAGATCCCGCGCGAGCTCGACGAGGCGGCGGCGATCGACGGCGCCACCCAGATCCAGATCATCGCCCGCGTGATCTTTCCGCTTGCCGCGCAGGGCATGCTGGCGGTCGCGGTCTTCGTTATCGTCTACGCCTGGAACGAGTTCCTCTTCGCCTTCATCTTCACGACGACCAAAGCCAAGACCGCGCCGCTGGTCGTGGCCGAGATGATCGGGGCGGTCGAGGGCGTCGAGTGGGGCGTGCTGTTCGCGGCCTCCACCGTCCAGCTCCTGCCGGTGCTCGCCTTCGTCATCCTCATGCAGAAACACCTCGTCGCGGGCCTGACCGCCGGCGCAGTGAAGGGATAGGGATCATGACCCAACTCGACGACTTCAGACGCGCCATCCGCGAGGCCGACCCGCAGCTCAGTCGCTTCGACCCGCTGCCGCGGATCATCTGCCTCGACGATTTCGATCGCGGCATGTGCGGCTGGACCCAGCTCGTCGGCAATTACGAGATCACGCTCGACTCGATGCTGCCGGGCTACGCCCAGCACACCCATGCGATGCTCTCGACGCTGCCGAACTGGGATTTCGGCTCGCATGGCGGCGTCGACGGCTCCTATGCGCTGAAGCTTGCGACCCGACCGAACAAGGGCGCGCAGAACGTCACGCTGAAGCGGCTGACCTTCCGCAAGGCCGGGCCGATCCGACTCGAGACCTATTTCACCTTCAAGCCCGAAGCGAGCGAGATGGAGTTGATGGAGACCGATGTCCGCTCCTTCGGCTTCCTCTACGATCTCCAGGTCGGCGACCAGCATGGCGCCGGTGGGCAGCGCGTGATGCCGCATCTGCGCTTCCTCAACGCCGAGAACGGCGAGCATCTGCAGAAATGGCAGTTCAAGCGCAAGACCACGCCGATCAAGCCGATCGGCAACGCCGGCAAGACGATCTCGCATTACCATCTCGCGCCGACCGACTGGGAGGATCTGCCCGGCGGCGAGCAGCGGCTCTGCTACAACGAGATCCCGACCAAGATTAACTGGCACTATCTGCGCTTCGACTTCGACCTCGCCACCATGCAGGCGACCGGCTTCCAGGTGAACGACCGGGTCTTCGACATGACCACCTTCGAGCCGATCCGCATCCCCGCGATGAAGAACCTCTGGTGCATGCTGAACATCTGCTTCTTCGCCGAGACGGACACCGACAAGCGCGCCTTCGCCTACCTCGATTCCGTCTGCCTGTCGGGGGACTTCTGATGCTGCCCGAAAACCTCACTGCCATCGTCGCCCGCAACGAGACCTGGACCGGCGAGAGCGCGACCGAGCCCTATGAAGGCGGTTGGGCGAAGGAGGCGATCGTCTTCGTTCGCGCTTTGCGTCTACCGAAAGGAAAGCTGCCGCAGGCGCGCATCGAGATTTCCGCCGACGGCATGCACTGGGTTCCGGAAGGCTCGGTGTTCGCCCTGCCTTCGGCGAAGGACGCGGTCACCTTCCAGCGCGTCGCCCATTTCGGCAATTTCCTGCGGGTCGCGGTGTCGCTGCCCGACGGCGCCGAGATCGTCGTGCTGGTGACGTTGCACCTCAAGGCTTGAGGTCAGGCGCGCCCATCGACGCCGGGCGATAGGGCCGCAGCCATCGGCGTGCGGTCGAGCTTGGGCGTCATCGTGTCGAGCAGCGGCAGGGCGGCTGCTCCCAGCGCCGCCGTCAACCGGCCGGTCGCGCCGCGCTGCAGGCGGGGGACGGTGCGCGCCGGCCGCTGCGACACCGATACCGGCAAAGGCGACATCGCCGCGATCAGCGCGTCGATGACGCCGTCCGGCAGACCGCCGCCGAGGATGATCGTTTCCGGGTCGAACAGGTTTTCCAGCATCGCCAATATCGGCGCGAGCAGCCGCGCCGCTTCCGCGATCCAGGCCAGCACCACCGGCTCGCCGGCGGCGTGGAGTTTCGCGATGTCGTCCGGTCCGGCCTGAGAAATGCCGGCCTGTCTCAGCGCTTCGTTCAAAGCATGCGTCGAGGCATAGCGCTCGAGGCAGCCTTGACCGCCGCAGGCACAGGAAAGCCCGCCCGGCATGACGGGAATATGCCCGATCTCGCCCGCATTGCCGAAAGCACCGCGATAGGGCTGGCCGCCGATGATGACGCCGAGCCCCAGCCCCGCGCCGAAATAGATCAGGCAGAAATGCCTGAGATTCCGGCCAAGGCCGTGCAGATGCTCGCCGACGGCCGCCGCCGTCGCATCGTTTTCGATCGTCACCGGCGTGCCCAGAGCCACTGAGAGCAACTCGCCGGCATCATGCCCGGCCCAGCCCGGCAGCGGGATCGAGCCGACCGAGCTCATCGCCTCGATCTCGAAGGGGCCTGGCATCACCACACCGCAGCCGAGCAGCCGGCGCGGCAGGCCGCTATCGGCACGCGCTTGCGCCAGTTCCGCGGCTGCGAGCGCCCGCACGGCCTCGAAGGCATGGTCGGCCAGCGGCGCGATGCGCTGCGTCCTGATCTGCCCGGCGAGATCGACCATCACGGTGGTGATGTGGTCGGCCGCGATCTCCATGCCCGCCGTCATGCCGCCGTCGGCATTGACGGCGAGCTCCATCGGGGGCTGGCCGCGCGCCGTGCGCCGGCGGCCCTGTTCGATCAGGAAGCCCTCCTCGACCAGTTCCGCGACGATGTTGGAGACCGCCTGCGCCGTCAGCCGTGTCAGGGCCGCGATGTCGGAGCGCCCGAGCCGGCCATGCTGGCGCACGGTCTCCAGCACCACGCGCCGGTTGTGGCTGCGCGTCCGCTCGGGATTCGTCCCGATGGCGACGCTGCGAGTCGGCGGGGCTTTGCGATGCGGCATGAGGCGGAAGAATCCCTGGAGCCCGCAGGCTGCGCCTTCGATTAATCCAACTCAAGTGAATTAATCGGTTGACAGGATGCCGGGACCGGGACGAGCATCAGGCCTGGGCGTCGTCACGACAGGGGAGACGAAATCATGCGCGGCTTGCGAGGGATGCTGTTGGGTCTGATGGTTTCGGTCGGCGCGATCGCCGGCGCGAAGGCGCAGACCGTCGAGATCGAATATTGGCAGTACGTCTTCGACGCGCGCATCAAGGCGATGACGGAGCTGATCAAGCGTTTCGAAGCCGCCAACCCGACGATCAAGGTCAAGCAGACGACCTTCCCCTATGCCGACTACCAGACCAAGATCGCAGCCTCCATGCCGGCCGGCCAGGGGCCCGACGTGGTCCAGCTCTATTATGGCTGGCTCGACAATTTCGTCGGGGCCAAGTTCCTCCAGCCGCTGCCGCGCGACGCTTTTCCGCCCGCGATGATCGAGAAGGAATTCTATCCGATCGTCTCGGCGATGAAGCGCGACGGCGAATATTACGCTTTGCCGACCGCCGTGCGTTCGCTGGCGCTGTTCTATAACAAGAAGCTCTTCCAGGAGGCAGGCCTCGATCCCGCCAAGCCGCCCGCGACCGTCGACGAACTGCTCGACATGGCGAAGAAGACCACCAAGCGCGACGCCGCCGGCAACATGCTCTCGGCCGGCATCACCATGGATTTCCCCGGCCAGGACTATCATTGGTGGCGCGAGACGCTGCTGCGCCAGAACGGCGGCGCGCCTTATAGCGACGACAACAAGAAGGTGACCTATGACAGCGAGGCCGGCGTCAAGTCGCTGAACTGGTATGCCGATCTCCAGCGCGTCCAGAAGGTCGGGCAGGCCGGCTTCATGGACGAAGGCCAGGCAGCCTTCCGCGCCGGCCGGGCCGCCATGACGATCGACGGTTCGTTCCGCCTCGGCGGCTTCGGCGCGATCAAGGCCTTCGAATGGGGCGTCGCCGAACTTCCGGCCGGCGCTGATGGCAAGAAGGCCAACTTCGCCAGCTACTGGGTGAACGCCATCACCACCAAGCCGACCGGCGCGAAGCTCGAAGCCGCCAAGAAGTTCATGGCCTTCGTCACGACGCCCGAGGCGATGCAGCTCTGGCTCGAGACGGTCGGTGAATTGCCCGCCCGCAAGGAGGCCGCCGAGACCGAGAAGAACCTGGCCAATCCGATCTACGGTCCGTTCCTCAAGGCGCTCGGCTATTCGCACGCGACCGTGTTCGTCGACGAACTGCCCCAGCGCCAGGTCGCGCTCGACATGATCAACCGTGTGCTGATCCAGAACCAGGACGCCAAGGCCTCGCTCGCGGAAGCAGCCAAGGCCGAGCAGGTGCTTCTGGACAAGTTCTACAAGAAGTAAGGGCGCGTCCGTTCGAGCATGAGCCGCACCGTCATCCCGGGACTTCGCTGCGCGAAGCCCGGGATGACGGCTGTGCTTTGTGTCTGAGACCGGGTCGCCTGAGATGAGCATGTCGTTGAACGAAGACATTTCCGGCGGCCGCTTCTGGTCCGGCCTGACGCTGCGCCAGAAACAGGTCGCCTGGGCCTGGACCTTCCTGGCCGTCCCGATCGCCTTCTACGCGTTGATCCGGTTCTACCCGACGATCGAGGCGTTCTGGATCTCGACGACCAACTGGAACCTGCTGACTCCGGCGAAATTCATCGGAACGGCCAACTTCCAGCGCCTCTGGGCGGACCAGATATTCTGGAAGGTCTTCGGCAACACCGTGCTCTATCTCCTGATCGGGACGCCGGTCAGTCTGCTCTTGTCCTTCACCATCGCCTATCACCTCGACCGCGTCCGCTTCATGCACGGCTTCATCCGGGCGCTGTATTTCCTGCCCTTCCTGACGACCGCCGCCGCCATGGCCTGGGTCTGGCGCTGGTTTTACCAGCCGGTGCCGATCGGCCTGATCAACGGCGCGCTCTCTTCGCTCGGCTTTGCCCAGCAGCCTTTCCTGCGCTCGACCACGCAGGCGCTGCCTGCGGTGCTCGCACCGGCGATCTGGGCGGGGCTCGGCTTCCAGGTCGTGATCTTTCTTGCCGGACTGCGCGCGATCCCGACGACCTACTACGAGGCCGCCCGCATCGACGGCGTCTCCAATCTGACGATCCTGCGCCGCATCACCATTCCGTTGTTGAAGCCCACCATCGTCTTCCTCGTGGTGTTCTCCTCGATCGGCTTCCTGCGCATCTTCGACCAGGTCTACAACATGACCAGCGGCGATCCCGGCGGGCCGCTGAACGCGACCAAACCGCTGGTGCTGATGATCTACCAGACGGCGTTCTCCTCCTTCGACATGGGCTATGCGGCGGCACAGACGGTCGTGCTGTTCATGGCGCTGCTGATCGTCTCGCTGGTGCAACTGCGCCTGCTGAGGGATCGCTGATGGCTGCGCTCGCCATGTCCGGTCGCTTCCGGCCCGGCCGGATCCTGGTCTGGCTGCTGTTGCTGGCCGGCGGTGTGCTGATGGTCACGCCGCTCGCCTTCATGTTCTCGACCTCGCTGAAGGACGCATCCGAGGTCTACGACCTTGCCTTCCTGCCGGCGCATCCGACCCTCGACAACTATGTCGCCGTGCTCTCGGACGGGCGTTTCCTGCGCTGGTTCGGCAATTCGCTGGGCATCGCCACGGTGGTGACGCTGTCGAACGTCTTCTTCGACAGCCTCGTCGGCTACACGCTGGCGAAATTCAGGTTCCGCGGCCGCTACATCGTCTTCCTGGCGATCCTCTCGACGCTGATGATCCCGACCGAGATGCTGGTCATCCCCTGGTACGTCATGGCCAAGAACTTCGGCTGGCTCGACAGCTACTGGGGCATCATGTTCCCCGGCATGATGACGGCCTTCGGCACCTTCCTGATGAAGCAGTTCTTCGAGACGGTGCCCGATGATTTCCTCGAGGCGGCCCGCATCGACGGGCTGAACGAGTTCTCGATCTTCTGGCGCATCGCCATGCCGCTGGTGACGCCGGCGCTGTCGGCGCTGGCGATCTTCACCTTCCTGAGCAACTGGACGGCCTTCATCTGGCCGCTGATCGTGACCACCAGCAAGGAACTCTACACCCTGCCCGTGGGGCTCTCGAGTTTCGCGGTCGAGTCGCAGATCCAGTGGGAGCTGATCATGACGGGGGCGGCGCTCGCCACCCTGCCGACGCTGACCGTCTTCCTCGTGCTGCAGCGCTACATCGTGCGCGGCGTCGTGATGGCCGGGCTGAAGGGCTGACCCCATGAGTATTTACCCAGATCCACGCCTGAGCGACGCCTCCGTCTTCCCCGATCCGGTCTACAAGGAGACGGTGCTGCGACCGCTGTTCGACGGGGCAAAGACGCATCATGTCGAGGGCTTCCGCGCCATCGACCGCGCTCATCTCGTCATGCTGGCGGAAACCGGCATCCTGCCATCAGCCACCGCCGGGCGGATCGCGCGGGCGCTGGCGGAAATCGATGCGCAGGTCGATCCGGCGGCGCTGAGCTATACAGGCGAGGTCGAGGACTTCTTCTTCCTGATCGAAAGCGAATTGAAGAAGCGGCTCAGCGCCGACGATACCGGCCGCCTTCACACCGGCCGCTCGCGCAACGACATCGACCACACTTTGTTCAAGCTCGCGCTGAAACCCAAGCTCGACAGCCTGTCCGGCAAGCTGCGCGCCCTCATCGTGGCGACGCTGGGTCTCGCCGAGCGGGAGCGGGCGACGCTGATCGTCGCCTACACCCATGGCCAGCCGGCCCAGCCGACGACCTTCGGACATTATCTCGCCGCTGCCATCGAGGTGATGCTGCGCGATCATGAGCGGCTGGCGCAGGCGCGCGAACTGCTCGACCTCTCGCCGATGGGCGCGGCCGCGATCACGACCTCGGGCTTCCCGCTCGACCGAGGCCGGGTCGCCCATCTGCTCGGCTTTGCCGCGCCGCTGCAGAACTCCTATGGCTGCATCGCCGCGATCGACTACGTCACCGCGACCTATAGCGCTGTCGAACTCGTCTTCCTTCATCTCGGGCGCCTGATCCAAGACCTTCAGGTCTGGACAGCCTTCGAGGTCGGGCAGCTCTATGTGCCCAATGCCTTCGTCCAGATCTCCTCGATCATGCCGCAGAAGCGCAATCCGGTGCCGATCGAGCATCTCAGACATCTGGCGTCGCAGGCGATGGCGCGCGCCCGGCTGATGCGCGATGTCGTCCACAACACGCCCTTCACCGATATGAACGACGCCGAGGGCGAAACCAACGAGGCCGGCTACCAGGCCTTCGCGACCGGCGAGCGCGTGCTCGATCTGATGGCGGCGTTGCTGCCGGCGATGAGCGTCGACGGCCGGCGCGTCGCCGAGAACATCCGCCGCTCCTGCATCACCATCACCGAGCTTGCCGACACGCTGGTGCGCAGCGAGGGCCTGTCCTTCCGCGCAGCGCACGAGATCGCCGCCAGCGTCGCACGCGCTGTCGTCGCGATGGACGGCGATCTGCCGCGCGACGGCTACGGGCCCTTCGTCGAGGCCTTCCGGCTCCATATCGGCCGCGAGCCCGGCCTCAGCCCCGCCGGTTTCGCGAAAACCGTGTCGCCGGAAAATTTCGTCGCGGTGCGCGAGCGTTTCGGCGGACCCGGCCCGAAGGCGCTCGCGACGGCACTGGCAGGATACCGCGCCACGCTCGACGTGGCCGAAGCCAGCGCCACCGCGATCGCGGCACGCGAGGCGAGCGCGCGCCATGAACTCGACGCGGCCTTCGTCGCCCTGATGGAAACAGCGTGATGGCCGGAATCGAACTCAAGGGCCTGGTCAAGCGCTACGGCAAGACGCAGGTCGTGCACGGCATCGACCTGACCATCGCCGACGGCGAATTCGTTGTCTTCGTCGGCCCGTCCGGCTGCGGCAAGTCGACGACGCTGCGCATGATCGCCGGGCTGGAGGACATCGACGGCGGCGAGATTGCGATCGCCGGAAAGGTCGTGAACCGGCTGGAACCCAAGGACCGCAACATCGCGATGGTGTTCCAGAACTACGCGATCTACCCGCATATGAGCGTCGCCGAGAACATTGCCTTCGGTCTCTACACCTCGAAGCTCGACAAGGCCGAGAAGCGCCGCCGCGTCGAGGAGGTCGGCGCGATCCTCGGGCTGGAAAGCCTGCTGGAGCGCAGGCCCTCGGCGCTCTCGGGCGGCCAGCGCCAGCGTGTCGCCATCGGCCGCGCCATGGTGCGCAATCCCACCACCTTCCTGTTCGACGAGCCGCTCTCCAATCTCGACGCACAGCTGCGCGCGCAGATGCGGCTGGAGATCAAGCGGCTGCACCAGCGGCTGGGCACCACCATCGTCTTCGTCACCCATGACCAGGTCGAGGCGATGACGCTGGCCGACCGCATCGTCGTGATGCGCGACGGCCGCATCCTTCAGGTCGGCGCGCCGATGGAGCTTTACGAGAAGCCCGCCGATGTCTTCACCGCCCGCTTCATCGGCTCGCCGACGATGAACATCCTGCCGGGCAAGGTCGCGACGTCGTCGGAGGGCGCGGTGCTGACGCTGGGCGAGCGGCCGATTGCGTTGCCCCATTCTGCCAGTCCGATCCCCAACACGGTTCTCGTCGGCGTCAGGCCGCAGCAGTTGCGCGTGCTTGCCGACGGCGAGGCGGCCGATCTCGTGCTCGACGGCACGGTTGCGGTGATCGAGCCGCTGGGGCCTGAAACCTTCGTCCACGTCGAGATGGGCGAAGCGCTGCTGCTGGCGTCCGCCGAGGCCAAGGCTCCGCCGGCGGTCGGCCAGCGCGTCCGGCTGGGCGCGCCGCTATCCGCCCTGACGCTGTTCGACGCCGCCAGCGAGCGCGCGCTGTGACCGGGCAAGATCTTCGCAGCCGCGATCTCGTCTTGAGCATCGGCCGGCTCTATTGCGACATGGTCTTCCATGGGCTGGAGGCGCTGCCGGCGCTCGGCGAGGAGCGTTTCGCGCGCGAGTTCTCGGTCGTGCCCGGCGGCGGCGCCTTCATCACCGCGGCCCATCTGGCCTCGCTCGGCCAGCCCGCCGCGCTCGTCGCCCGCATCGGGACCGACCCTCTGTCCAAGGCGATCGCGCCGGCGCTTGAGGACAGCGACGTCGATCTCGACTGGCTCGAACGCTCGGCCGCGGCTGGTCCGCAAGTGACGGTCGTCATGGTGCAGGGCAGCGAGCGCGCCTTCCTGTCGAGGCGTGCCGGCTCGGCCAGGCCAGCGACCCTGGACGAGGCGATGGCGAGCCCGCGCGCGCGCCATCTCCACATCGCTGAATTCGCGACGCTTTCGGAAATTCCGGGACTGATCTCGGCGGCAAAACTGCGCGGCCTGAGCGTCTCGCTCGATCCGAGCTGGGACGACGCTCTGATCCGGGACGCAGAGCTGGTCTCGCGCTGCACCGGCGTCGATGTCTTCCTCCCCAATGCGGTCGAGGCGCGCGCCATCGCCGGTTGCGATGATCTCAACGAGGCCGGAGCGCGGCTGGCGCGGCATTTTCCGGTCGTCGTGGTCAAGGACGGCGCGCATGGCGCGGGCCTGTTCGAGGGCGACCTGCGGCACTGGCTGCCCACACCTCGCGTCGGATCGGTGGTCGACACCACCGGAGCCGGGGACGCCTTCAATGCGGGCTTCCTTAGCGCCTGGCGCGCCGGACGTTCGCCACAACAGGCGCTGGCCGAAGGCATCGCCTGCGGCACGCTCTCGGTCCAAAGCGTCGGCGGCGCTGGCGAACGCCTGCGGCGCGCCGATGTCGATACCATTGCCGCAAGGCTGCTCGCCGAACACGGATCGGTCCATGCCTGAAGCTCTGCTCACTCTGGAAGCCGGCGAGGCGGCCGATGTCGCGCGTCGGCAGATCGCCGGCAACGCTGTCGTCATGGTCGATCTGGCGCAGCGCCTGCGCGGGATGAAGCCGGCCTTCGTGGCGACCTGCGCACGCGGTTCGTCTGACCACGCCGCGACCTATGGCAAATACCTGATCGAGATGACGCTGGGCCTGCCTGTCGCATCGCTGGGGCCGAGCCTTGCCTCGGTCTATCGCGGCGAGCCCGATCTCGCCGGCGCGCTCTTCATCGCCATCTCGCAGTCGGGCCGCAGCCCCGATGCGTTGCGGCTGACCGAAGCGGCCAAGCGCAGCGGTGCGCTCGTCGTCGGTATCGTCAATGACGAGGCCTCGCCGCTGGCGGAGCTGGTTGATGTGCTGATCCCGCTCCATGCCGGGCCCGAGCGCAGCGTCGCCGCGACCAAGAGCTTCCTGGCGACCTGCGTCGCGCTGCTCCATCTGACCTCGGTCTGGTCAGGCGATCGTGAGCTCGTCGCGGCGCTTGAGCGGACGCCTGATGTCCTGGCGGAGGCCGGCGACTGCGATTGGCGGCCGGCCATGACGACACTGGAGCGCGCCACAAGCCTTTTCGTCATCGGACGCGGACTCGGACTGGGTATCGCGCAGGAGATGGCGCTGAAGTTCAAGGAAACCTGCCGCATCCATGCCGAGGCGTTCAGCGCCGCCGAAGTGCTGCACGGGCCGCTCGCGCTGGTCGGCCCCGGCTTTCCCGCGCTGGTGCTCGATCCTGCCGACGAGGGCAGCGAGAGCACGCGCTCCGTCGCCGTGACGCTGGCACGTTTCGGAGCGCAGATCGCCTATGCCGGCGCTGGCGAGGCGCAGGGCCTGCACCTGCCGATGCCAGATGATGTTTCGGCCGCGCTCGTGCCGCTCGCCCAGGCGCGCGCCTTCTATGGCGCTATTGCCGGTCTCGCCGCCGCGCGCGGGCTCGATCCCGACCGGCCTCCGCATCTGCTCAAGGTGACGCAGACGGTCTGATGAGCCGGCCTGGCCGCGCCGCGCTCAGACCACGACGTCGAGCGGGGGCACGGGCTCGCCGCGCGAGACATGGGCCATGTTCGCGAACATCCGCGATACCGTCGGTGCGAAGTTGTCGGCGGCCATGGCGGCGAGATGCGGCGTCACGACGAGGTTGTCGAGCGTCAGCAGATCGCTGTCTGCCGGCAGCGGCTCGATCGAGTAGACATCCATCGCCGCGCCCGCGATCTCCCTGGCGCGCAGGGCCACGACCAGATCGGCTTCGTTGACGACGCCGCCGCGCGCGACGTTGATCAATACGGCCGTCTTCTTCATCGCGCGCAGAGCGACCGCGTCGATCAGGTTCGTGGTTTCCGGCGTCAGCGGGCAATGCAGCGAGACGACGTCGGCCTGTGCCAGGATCTCCGCCATCGTGGCGTATGTCACCCCGAGCGCCGCTTCCTCGGCCGCATCGAGCGGCGTGCGCTTGGAATAGAGGATTGTGCAGCCGAAGCCCCTGAGCAGCCTGGCGACATTCTTGCCGATGGCGCCGAAGCCGACGATGCCGACGGTCTTGCCCGAGAGCGTAAATGTGTCGCCGGGCAGGTGCCCCGTGGCCCAATGCCCCTTCTTCAGCTCGGCATGGCCATAGCCGATGAAACGCAGGGCCGAGAGCGTGAGCCCGAGCGCGAATTCGGCCACCGGCACGGCGTTGCTGCCGGTCGTCCGGGCGACCCTGATGCCGAGTTCGCGTGCAGCCGTCACGTCGATATTGTCGACGCCGACGCCCCATTTGTGCAGCAGCTTCAGTTTTTGGGCAGCGGCGAGCACCTCGCGGGAGACGCCGACCTGGCCTGAGATGGCGTAGTCGGCCTGCGCGATGATCTCCTTCATGTGCTCATCGCCGCGCGCCGTGCCATGGGTCAGCACGAAACCTGGCGGCAGCAGGGCGCGCATCCTGTCGGCGCGCTCGGGCGTGGTCATGTCGAGGAGGACGATGGTCTCGGTCATGGTCTCGATCCAGTGTCTTGAAGGGTCAGTTCGTCGAAAAGCTCATGCCGGCACGCGCCAGCCCGCCGGAGATGGCCACCGGCGTGCCGTCCGCGCGCCAGCAGGCCGCGCCCGTCAGCGTGCCGTCGTCGTTGAAGGCGATCGCATTCATGCCGCCAGCGACGCGCGGCGAGCGCACGACCTTGTGCCCGCGCGCGGTCAAGTCCTCGGCGACGCTGTCGGGGATCGCCGCCTCCAGTTCGAGCACGCCGCCCTCCGTCCAGATTCGCGGGGCCTCGACCGCTTCCTGCAGGCTCATGCCATGGTCGATCAGGTTGACGATCGCCTGCATGGCCGAAGGGAAGATGCGCAGCGCGCCGGGCAGGCCAAGCGCGAAGGCAAGCTTGCCGTCCTTCAGCACGATCATCGGCGCCATTGAGGTGAAAACGCGCTTGCCCCGCGCGATCGAGAGCGCGCGGCCGGCATGCGGGTCGAAATTATACATGTAGTTGTTGGTCAGCATCCCTGTGCCGGGGATCTGCGTGCAGGCCCCGAACAGCCCGTTGATCGTTTGCGTGGTGGTGATGACGTTGCCGTTCGCGTCGGCGACCGTGACATGGGTGGTATCAGCCGATTCCCCGCCGGAAATGCCGGCGCTCCAGCTCCTGGCCTGCGCCATGTCGATCAGCGCCCGGCGCTCGGCGCCATAGCCCTTGTCGATCAGCCGGGCGACCGGCACCGGCACGAAGGCGGGGTCGGCGGTCGCGACCGCCCGGTCGGCGAAAGCGATCTTCAGCGCTTCCGCGAGCAGATGCACGGCATCGGCCGAACCGAAGCCGAGCGCGCCGATGTCGTACCCTTCAAGGATGTTGAGCATCTGCGCGATGTGCACGCCCGACGAGGATGGCGGCGGCGGACCGACGATCTCGTAACCGCGATAGCTGCCGCGCACGGGCTCGCGCTCGACGACCCTGTAGCCGGAGAGGTCCGCCTGATCGATCAGCCCGCCATTGGCCGCCATGAAGTCCGTTAGCGCCGCGCCGAGCGGACCGCCATAGAGCGCGGCGGGGCCGTCCTTTGCGATCAGCTTCAGGCTTTTCGCATAATCCGCCTGCATCAGCCTCGCACCGGCGGGCAATCGTTCGCCGCCCGAAAGGAACAGTGCGGCGAGTCCCGGATCGCGCGAGAGATCGGCGACATGGTCGCCAATGCAGTTCGAGAGATAGGGGCTGATGACGAAGCCGCGTTCGGCGAGGGCGATCGCGGGCTGCAGCACCTCGGCCAGCGGCAGCGTGCCGAAGCGCGCCAGCGCCTCGCACCAGCCCGCCAGCGCGCCCGGCACCGCCACGGCCTTCGGCCCGATGACGTTCAGCCGGTCGCGCACTTCGCGGGCCCGGCCGATCTCGTCGGAAACGCAGTCATACATCTCCGGCGTCGCCTTGCCCGGCGCGGTCGAGAGGCCGTCGAGCACGACATGGCGGCCATCGGCCAAGCGGATATGGGCGACACCGCCGCCCAATATGCCGACCATCATCGGCTCGACCACGGTCAGCGCAAACAGCGCGGCGACGGCGGCATCGACGGCGTTACCGCCGGCCAGCAGCATCTGAGAACCGGCGGCCGAGGCGAGCGGGTGGTTGGTGACGACCATCCCGCGCGAGCCCGTCGCGGGCTTCTTTTCGCAGGCGAAGGTCGCGATACGGGGCGCGGGAGCGGTCATCGCCGGTCTCAACTTTTTGCCGCCGCGATTGCGTCGAGCACCATCTTCGTCGCGCCCGAGAGATCGCCGAGCTTCTCGCCGGCCTTGACGCGGTCCTGGTTGCGCTCGCCGCGCTCCTGCCGGGCGAGCGCCGCATCCGCGATCGCTTCGGCTTCGCCGCGCGGCAGCACCAGCACGCCGGATTCGTCGGCGATGACGACGTCGCCGGCCTTGACCGGAACATTGCCGCAGGAAATCGGCAGATTCAGCGTGCCGCCGAGATTGTAGAGCCTTGTCGTGATCGGCGACATGCCGCGACACCACATCGGGAAGTCCGAATCCTCGATCTCGGCAAGGTCGGTGCAGGGTCCGTCGACGATGCCGCCGACAGCACCGGCGGCCTTCGCCGCGATGGTGACGCCGCCGCCCCAGCAGGCATGCTTGTCGTCGCCGAGCCTGTCGACGACGAGGATGTCGCCCGGACGCAGCAGGCCGAGCGCATGGTGCAGCAGCGTCGAATCCTGCCCGGGAATGGCGAGCGTTACGGCGGCTCCGGCAATGCGCTTGGCCCGCAGCAGCGGCTGGATGCCCCGGTCCATGAAGCCCCAGTGCTGGGAGTGGCCGACGGTCGCGGTCTCGACGCGGCAGAGCTTTTCGACGAGAGCGGCCGGGAGCTGTTCCGGCATGGCTTCGATGCGGTAATCGGGCATGGTCTTCTCCTAAGGTTTGATGCCGAAAAGTGGGAACCGGTTTTCGGGCGACATCGTGCTCATGCTCTATCGCCCCACGGCGCGCGCGACGCCGACGAGACGTTCCACGATGACGACGACGATCAGCGTCGCGACGATCAGCACGACCGAAAGGGCCGCGATCAGGGGGGCGGTGCGGCCCTCGACATAGCGCACCATCTCGACCGGCAGCGTCGCCGCGCGCGGTCCCGACAGAAACAGCGAAATCACCGTCTCGTCGAAGGAGAGCAGGAAGGACAGACAGGCGCAGGCGATCAGGCCGGGCGTGGCCAATGGCAGCGTCACACGCCAGACCACGCGCCAGGGCTTTGCGCCAAGCGTCGCGGCAGCAGCCTCGATGTCGTGCGGGAGCGTCGAGAACGCCGTCGTCATCATTCGGATGACGAAGGGCAGGGTGACGGTCATATGGCCGAGCACGAGGCCGGGCAGCGTCGCTGTCAGCTTGAGCGGCGTGAAGAACAAAAGCAGCGCCAGCCCCGTGATCAGCGTCGGCAGCAGCAGCGGCGCGAGGAAGAAGTTTGTCAGCCCGTCGCGCCAGGCGAAATCGCCCTTGTCGAGCGCCAACGCGGCGGGCACGCCGAGCGTCAGCGAGAGCAGCGTCACCACGCAGGCGACCTGCACGCTGAGCCATAGCGCCTTGGCAAGGGGCGCATGCTCGGCCAGCGCTTCAAACCAGCGCAGCGAATAGCCCGAAGGCGGAAACAGGATGAAGCTGTCGGCCGAGAAGGCGAGCGCCACCACGACGGCGATCGGCGCCAGGATCAGCACGTAGACGACGGCCGCGATGCCGGAAAGGACAGGACCCGCGCCGGTCATCGCCGCAATCCCTTCGCCGCGATATTGGAGGCGATGAGCAAGACGAGCAACAGCACCAGCGTATAGATCGCGAAGACGGACGCGACCGGCCAGTTGGTGTTGGTCGTGGCCTGCTCGAAGATCTCGGTCGCCAGCACGAAGACGCGCCCGCCGCCGAGCAGCTTTGGCGTGATGTAGGCCGACATCGAGAGCACGAAGCCAAGCCCCGCCGCCAGCGCCAGCGCCGGAAGGCTGAGCGGCAGCGTCACCCGCCAGAAAGTCCGCACCGGCGAGGCGCCAAGCGAACGCGAGGCTTCCTCCAGCGTGCGGTCGAGCTGGCCGAAACCCGCCAGCAGCGCCAGGATCATGTAGGGCATGATGCTCTCGGCCAGCCCGATGGTAACGCCGGTCCAGTTGAAGACGAGCCGCATCGGTGTGGTGATCAGCCCTAGACCCTGCGCGACGGTGTTGACGAGCCCTCGGTCGCCGAGGATAGCGAGCCAGCCGAAGACGCGCACCACGCCCGAGATCAGCATCGGCATGATCGCGATGACGGCGAGCAACCCGCGAAAGCGCGAGGTCGTGCGGAACAGGAACAGCGAGACGGGATAGGACAAAGCGAGCGCGATCAGCGTGGCGCTCAGCGAAAGCCAGAGCGAATTGAGCGTCAGCTCGTAGGTGAAGCTGTCATGAAACACCTCGGCTGCGGTCTTGAGCGACCAGGCCTCGATCATCGCGCCGGTCGGGCCGACCTCGTTGAAGGCGTTGCGGAACAAAAGCAGCGTCGGCCAGGCGTAGATCGCCAGTACGGACAGCGCGGCGGGCAGTAGCAGCCATTTGAGCCGCGCGCCGGTCATGGCGTCTCGCGCGGGAAGGGCAGGGTGTCGCCGGCCTGCCAGATCACCGCGACCTCGCTGCCCTCCACAGGCGGCGTCGCGCCCGATTGCATCTCGACCGTGAGCTGCCCGCCCGCGCCCTCGACCAGCACCTCGACATGGTCGCCGACGAAGACACTCCGCAGCACGCGGCCTGGCACGCGCGCCATGCCCTCGGCGACGGGTTCCGACACCGGCATGATCCGCATGCGCTGCGGCCGCACGAACAGGTCGAAAGCGCCCGTCGGCGGTGCGGCGACCGGCAGGGTCGCACCCCACAGCACGGCGCGGCCACCTGTATCGCGCTCGGCCGGCAAGGCGTTGGCGCGGCCTACGAATTCGGCGACGAAGCGGGTCGCCGGACGCTCATAGATATCCTGCGCCGTGCCGATCTGGGCGATGCGGCCGCGATTCATCACCGCGATCCGGTCGCACATTGTCAGCGCCTCGACCTGGTCATGGGTGACGAACAGCGTGGTGATGCCCAGCGAGCGCTGGATCGCGCGGATCTCGTGACGCATCGCGTCGCGCAGCTTGGCGTCGAGATTGGACAGCGATTCGTCGAGCAGCAGCACGGACGGACGGATCACCAGCGCCCGCGCCAGGGCGACGCGCTGCTGCTGCCCGCCCGAAAGCTCGCGCGGACGGCGGGCGTCGAGACCCGACAGCCTGACCAGCGCCAGCGCTTCGGCGACCTGCCTGTGATCTCGGCCCGGCCGACGCTGCGTTCCTCCAATCCGAAGCCGACATTGCGGGCGACGCTGAGATGGGGAAACAGCGCATAGGACTGGAAGACGTAACCCATATTGCGCTTATGGGCGGGAAGGCGCGTGATCTCGCTACCATCGAGCGCAATCGCGCCGCGATCGGGCTCGACCAGCCCCGCCAGCATGCGCAGCGTCGTCGTCTTGCCGCAGCCGGACGGGCCGAGCAGCGCGACCGATTCCCCGCGCGCGACCGACAGCGAGACGTCGTCGACGGCGACGGAATCGCGGTAGCTTTTCCGCAGATTGCTGAGCTCGAGATACGCCACCGACTGTCGTCTCAACGCGCCGCGATCACCTCGCGCCGCCAGCGGTTGTTCCACTGGTCGCGCACCTTGATGACCTCGTTCCAGTCGAGGCCGATCATGCGGGCGCGGCTTTCGGGCGCGGCTGCGGTGCGGGCGATCGCCTTGAGCTCGATCATGGCCTTGCCGTTGGTCGGCGCGTAGAACATCCGTTCGGTGAAGGCCTTCTGAGCGGTCTGCGAGAGCGCGTAGTTGACGAAGGCAGTCGCGGCGGGTGCGTTCTTCGAGCCGGCGGTCAGGCTGATCGTGTTGATCTGGAAAACCGAGCCCTCGGGCGGCAACAAGGCGCCGATCTTGCCGCCGGTCTGGTCGGCGAAGAGCTGCGAGCGCGCGTTCCAGCCGGTCGCGACCTTGACCACGCCGTTCAGGATCAGCGAATAGCCGTCCGGGTTGGGGTCGAAGGTGTTCACCGAGGCCGCGAGTTCGCGCAGTTTCTTGATCGCCGCATCGATCGATTTCGTGTGGTCGCCGCCCATCATCTTTTCGACCATGGCGGTGAGGCACAGGCCCTGAATGTTGGGTGGGGCGGAGACCGCGAGCTGGCCCTTCAGATCGGGCCGCCAGAGGTCGGCGAGTTTTTCGAGCGGCGGCTTGAGCTGCGTGTCGTAGACCAGCACGAGATGGTCGAAGGTGACGGCGGGACCGTACTCGCCGCCGGCCGCACGCGCTTCGGGCAGCAACTCCGTCAGCGAGGGCACGTCGGCAGGTGTCAGCTTCGAAAACAGGCCCTCGCTGTTGCCGATGCTCGACGTCGTCACGTCCATGATGGTGACATCGACCTGCGGATCGGCCTTCTGGGCGCGGATCGCGCCGACCATCTGGGCCGAGGAGCCGCCGGGAACGTAATTGACCTTCACGCCCGGAAAGGCCTGCTGGAACGGTTCGACGACCGTCTTGACGTAGTTGTCCTGGAAGATGCCGGCATAGGACATCAGCGAGATCGTGCCGCCGAGCCCCTGCGCCCGGACGATGGCGGGTGCGGCGAGTGTGGCGAGGCCGGCCTGGATCAGAAGGCGCCGTGTCGGCATGGGAACACCTTTGCGGTTCGGGCCGTCAGTGACGGCTCATTGGTAGGACGCGGCGAAGCAGGTGTCATGACCGGCGGCGACAGGGCGTCCATGCGCCGCCGGCCATGTTCGCCTGCGTGACGTCAGGCTGCGACCTTGGCCGCGAAATGCGCGATGAAGCGGGCGCAGATGTCGGTCAGCTTTTCGGTCAGCGCGGCACCCGTTTCAGCCGAGCAGAGCTTCGGGTCGCCCTTCGCGACGCCGAGATTGTAGACCTCGTCATATTCGTTGGGCATCGCGACCTCGTGGCCGTCGAAGCTCGCCGTGCCCAGGCCCGTGAAGGGCAGGTCGAGCAGCGGATCGCGCTTCAGCGGCTTGCCCGCCGGGATCAGATCCTTGCGGATCAGCTCGGGGAACAGGTGCATGCCGATCGAGGTCAGCGGGTCGGAACCGTGTCCGGCCACGGCCGCGGCCTTGTCGGCTCCGCCGAGGATGCCCGGCAGCAGGCCGTAGCCGATGCGCCATAGATAAAGGCTCGGCAGCACGATCTGCTCGCGCAGATAGAGCTCGCGCGCCACCTCCGCGATCGGCCCGACATTGCCGCCATGGCCGTTGATCACGATGATCCGGGTCAGGCCGTTGCGATGCAAGCTGTCGACCATCTCGCCGATGACGGCGGTCAGCGTCGCCTGCGAAATCGCAATGCCGCCGGTCATCGAGCCGAACCAGTCGGCGCCGCCGAAGGGCAGCACGGGCGCGACCAGCGTGCGCGTGCCGGCCTTCGAGGCGCGGATCGCGGCGAGCTCGGCGATTTTCTCGGCCAGCAGATAGTCGCCCATCGGCGCATGCGGACCCTGGTCCTCATGGCTGCCCATCGGCAGCAGGATGATCGGGTTGGCGTCGAGGATCTGGCGGGCCTCGCCGCCGGTGATCGTCCCCATATGGACGAGGGGGTCTGTCTTGGCTGCCATCGGCTTGGTCCCTGGATTTATCTGGTGGGTGGTCGAGGCGCCGGGCGAAAACCGTCCGGCGTGGGGAGGGGCGTCATCGCCCCGAGGTGCGCGGATCGACCGCGTCGCGCATCGCGTCGCAGAGCAGGTTCATCGCGAGGATCGTCAGCGTCAGCGCGGCGCAGGGCCAGACCAGCAGCAGCGGCGCCTGCTCCATGGTGGCGCGCGCGCCGCGGATCATCAGCCCCCAGGATGGCGCGGGCGGCACGACGCCAAGCCCCAGGAACGAGAGGCCGCTCTCCAGAACGACGGCGGCGGCGACCGCCAGCGAGAGCTGAACCAGGATCGGGCCGGCGATATTGGGCAGCACGGTGCGGAACAGGATGCGCGAAGGCCTTGCGCCGAGCGAGCGCGCCGCCTCGACATATTCGCGCCCGCGCACCGCCAGCACCTCGGTATAGGTCACGCGCGCGAAGCCCGGCAGATAGAGCACCGACAGCACGAGGATCAGCGTCGCCGCCCCCGGCCCCAGCAGCGTCACGACGAGCAGCGCCAGCAGCACGGGCGGGAAGCACATGATGATCTCCATGCTGCGCACCGTGATGAACGAGTAGAACCCGCTCGCCCAGCCGCCGATCAGGCCGAAGGTCGTGCCGACGATGCAGGCGACGAGCGAGGCGGCGAAGGCGACGCCGAGGCTGGTGCGCGCGCCCCAGATCAGGCGCGAGAGCACGTCGCGGCCGAATTCGTCGCGGCCGAGCCAGGAGCTCGCGGTCGGCGATGCGAGGCGCCGCGCGATGTCCTGGCGCACGGGATCGGGCAGGCCAAGCAGGGGCGCGGCGATCGCGATCAGGATGATCAGCGCGACAAACGCGCCGGGAAGCCAGAGCCGCTTCATGCCGCGTGGATCCTCGGGTCGATCAGCGCATGGATCAGTTCGACGATCAGGTTGATCAGCAGGAACAGGACCGAGATCGTCAGGATGATGCCGACCACCATCGGGTAATCGCGTGCCTCGACCGCCCGCAGCAGCGGTGTCGAGAGGCCCGGCCAGTTGAAGACGTATTCGACCAGCACCGTGCCGCCGAGCAGCGTGCCCATATGCAGCCCGAGCACAGTCAGCACCGGGTTCATCGCGTTGCGCAGGACATGGACGATCAGCACCCGGCGCGGCGACAGCCCCTTGGCGCGGGCGGTGCGGACATAGTCGTGCGCCAGCGCATCCAGCATCGAGGCGCGCGTCATCCGGAAGAGCACGGCCGCGAGCCCCTTGCCGATCGCGATCGCCGGCAGGGTCAGGAGCTTGAAATGCTGCGCGGGATCCTGCGAGAGCGCGACGAAGCCGCCCGCCGGCATCAGCCGCAGTGTCTGCGCCATCAGCAGCACGAGCAGCGTGCCGACGACGAAGACGGGGATCGCCAGCAAAAGCGCCGTGACGCCCGATGCGATGCGGTCGAAGCGTCCGCCGCGATGGACGGCGGCGTAGATCCCGGCTGGGACGCCGATCGCGATGGCAAACAGCGTGCCGGCCAGGATCAGCTCCAGAGTGCGCGGCAGCCGGAGCCCGATCTCGCTCAACACGGGGTAGTCGTCGACCAGGGAGTTGCCGAGATCGGCCCGGGCCACGCCGCCAAGGAACGAGCCGTATTGCGCCAGCAGCGGCCGGTCGAGCCCGAGCTTCTCGCGCAGTTCGGCGACGGCGACGGGGTCTGGCGAGATGCCACCTGTCGAGAGCAGTAGTTCGGCGGGGTCGCCCGGCACCATGTGGAGCGCCAGGAAGACGATGGTCGCCACCACCCAGGCCAGGAACAGCGACGTCGCGATCCGGTGGACGAGCCAGGCCGCGCTCATCCGAAGAAGGTCTCTTCCAGCATGCCGCCCGACGAGGTCGTCAGCGCGCCCGGCAGGTTGGTGAAGCCCTTCACGCCCTTGTCCATGCCGTAGCCCTGCGAGCGCCAGGCGAGGCCGACCAGCGGCACCTCCTCGAGCGCGGCCCGCTGCATCTCCTTATAGATGTCGATACGCTTGGCCTGGTCGAATTCGCCGCGACCTTTGGCGAGCGCGGCGATGGTGCGGGGCGCATCGACCTTGAAGGAGCGGCCATGGCTGGCCGAGAGCGAGGTGTCGAGCACGACGGTCAGGCCATCGGGGTCGTTGTTGTCGGCCGAGACGCCATGGATCGCCATGTCGTACTGGCCGCGAATGCCCCGGCTGACGCGGGTCGACCAGTCTGGAAGCTGCAATTCGCAGGTGATCCCGATCGCGGCGAGATGCTGCTGCACGACCTCGGCGGTGTCCTTGTGCATGCCGAACTGGGCCGTCGAGAGCATCGTCGTCTGGAAGCCGTTGGCGTAGCCCGCCTCCGCCAGCAGCGCCTTGGCGCGGGCGGGGTCGTAGTTCCAGCCGCGCGCCAGATCCTTGTCGTACCAGGGCGTGCCCTCGACGATCGGCAAGCCTTCCAGCGCTTTTCCACGACCGAAGAACGCAGCCTTGACGATGTCGTCGCGCTTGACCGCATGAGCGACCGCGCGGCGGACGCGCGCATCGTTGAAGGGCGGCTTGGTGCCGTTGAACAGCACGTCCATGAACGGCCCCTCGACGGAATCGAGCTTCAGCCGGGGCTCGCCCTCGACGGCGGCCATCGACTGCCACGGCACATACTCGATCATGTCGACATCGCCCGACATCAGCGCGGCGTTGCGCAGGTTCTCGTCGGCATAGACGATGAACTTGATGCCCTTCAGCTTGGGAAAGCCCGGCTTGTAGAACTTGTCGAAGGCCGCGAGGTCGAGCGAGGTGCCGCGCTCCTGGCCGACGAGCTTGAAGGGGCCGGCGCCGACCGGCTCGTTGGCCGGCGATTTCCGCCAGATCACGAAGGTGTTGTAGTTGGCGAACCAGGTTGGCAGCGTCGCCTGCGGCTCCTTGGTGACGAGCCGGATCGTGCCCGGATCGACGATCTCGATCTTGTCGACGCCCTGGAACTGCGCCCGCATATAGGCGGTCGATTTCTCCCCGGCGATCTGCTCGATCGACCATTTGACGTCATCGGCCGTGACCGGCTCGCCATTATGGAACAGGCAGCCCTGGCGCAGCTTGAAGACCCAGCCGCCCTGCGCGTCGATCGACCAGCTTTCGGCCAGTTCGCCGCGCAATTCACCGTTGGGGCCGTAGGAGACCAGGCTGCGATGCGTCAGCATCTTGACCGTGCCTGCGGAGGCTCCAGTCGAGACCCAGGGCTGGAGATTGGGCGGAAAGGCCGAGAGGCCAAAGCGCAGGACGCCGTTGGCGCGCTGGGCCGAGGCTGGCCGGGACAACAGCGGCGAAACCAGAACAGGAGCGGCCAGGCCTGCGCCCAGAATGGTCCGGCGGGAGATCGTCTTCTCGGAGATCGTCATGCGCTGATCCTCTTCAGGCGGGGCGGGCTCCGCTCCGGCGGCAGACCTGCATTCGACACCGGTTCGTTGAGCAAGAATAGCGCCATCATGAAGCGCGGCGCAGCGATGGCGGCCAGTTCGCCCCGGTCGCGGCGTCGCTCTCCAAAGGTCCAGCTTGATCTTTGCGCGCTTTCATGATGCGTCATGTATACGTGGTGGATTTTTTGCTGTCTACAGCATACCCGGTGATGGCACGCGACTGGCAGGCGGATTGTCCATGAAGGCGATGAAGCGCGACGAGATCGACGGGATGGATGGCAAGCCTGCCCGTGAGCGGGTCTATCTCCGCGTCCGCGAGCAGATTCTGCGCGGGCATTTCGCCGGCGGCTCCTTCATCGAGGAGGAGCAGATTTCCTCGGCGATGGGCCTGTCGCGGACGCCGGTGCGTGAGGCGTTCCACCGGCTGGAGGCCGAGCGCTTCATCGAGCTTTTGCCCCGGCGCGGCGCCATGGTCCGGCAGGTCACGGCCCAGGAGCTCGCCCATCTCTACGAGACCCGCCGGATGATCGAGGGTTACGCCGTCGCGCGCATCTGCCAGGAGGAGATTCCGCTGCCGGCAAAGCTCGACATCATCCTGGACCGGATCGACCAGGTCGTCGACGCCGATCATTTCGCGCGGGTCGAGCTCAACCGCCGGTTCCATTTCACCATGGTCGCGGCGCTCGGCAACGAGGTGCTGTCGGAGCTTTATCAGTCGCTCGACTCGCGCCAGCAGCGCGTCGCCATGACCGCGCTGAGCGTCGATCCCAACCGGATGGCCCGTATCCAGAACGAGCATCGCGCCTTGCTCGCGGCGCTGCGCGTCTGGGACGAGCCGCAGGCGCGCGCGATCCTCGAACAGCATTTGCGCCCGGTCATGGGCGTGGTCTCGCGCCTGCCGGGATACGCGCTCGTCAGCGGCCGCGACGAGACGCTTTGAAAGCGCGCCCGGGTCAGGCCGGGCTCGCATAGGCCTCGATCGTCGCCAGCAGCTTGCGCGGGATCGAGATGCCGTCCTGCGCCGTGCGCTTGCGCGCGCTGCTGCGCCGGCCGCCGGGGAGCCTTGCACCCTCTTGCACTGTGATCGCAGCGAATAACCGCTCCAGCCGCTCGGGCGCGCCGTCGCCGGCCATGGCCGCGTAGTCGATCGCGATGAAGCATTGCCCGGTGCGCGGCGAGCCACCGAGATTGTCGGCGAAGGACGAGGCGTCGATCGAGAGGTTGGCTCCCGTCAGCCAGGCCGCGAAGATCTCGACGATCAGCGCGAGCCCCGCGCCTTTGTAGGCGCCGGCCGGCAGCATCGTGCCGCCCGCGAGCGCCGCCTTTGGATCGGTCGTCGGATTGCCGTCGCGGTCGAGCGCCCAGCCCAGCGGTATCGCCTCGCCACGCTGCTGATGCACGACGATCTCGCTCTTGGCGACGACGCTTGACGACTGGTCGAGCACCAGCGGCTCTGCCCCGGCGCGCGGCACGGCAAGCGCAACCGGATTGGTGCCGAAGACCGGCCTGGTCCCGCCCATCGGCGCGATCGAGGCTGGGGCGTTGACGAAGCCCAGCGCCAGCAGCCCGCGCTGCGCTATCCGCTCGACATGGTAGCCGACGACGCCGCAATTATAGGAATTGCTGACGGCGAGCGCCGCGATGCCCTGCGCCTTTGCCGCCGCGCAGAGCGCCGGCAGGCCGAAATCGATCGCGGGATGGGCAAAGCCGCCCTTGGCGTCGACGCGGACGAGCCCAGGCTTCGGGCTGTCCAGAACCGGACGCGCCCTGCCGTCGATCTTGCCGACTTTGGCATGCTCGCAATAGGTCGGCAGCCGCGCCAGCCCATGGCTGTGGATGCCCTCGGCCTCGGCCGCGACCACCGAGGCGGTGATCGCACTCTCGTTGCGCGGATCGACGCCGCAGGCCAGCAGCGCCCGTTGCGTCAGCGCTTCGACATCGGCGAGTGACAGCCGGACGCTGTCGGCGGATTGATGTGCGCTCATGCCGCCTCCTCCTCGGTGACGCCTGCACCGTAGAGAGACGCAGCCTTTTCAGGAGTGACCATGCCATCCGCCAGATCCTTGGCGATGCGCTGCCGATCGCGCTTCAGCGGATCGCCGAAACCGCCCCCGCCCGAGGTCTCGATGGTGACGATGTCGCCGCGTTTCAGCGGAATGCCCGAGATCTTCGAGCGCAGGGCCGTTCGCGAGCCGTCGGGATGCGTGATCGTCATGCTGCTCAGCGATCCCGGCTGGCCGCCATGGACGCCGTGGGGCGGAAAGCGGAACCGCTCGAAATGCGCGCCGAGCTTGCCGGAATCCGATTCGAGCCGCCATTCCCGCACGAGACCCAGCCCGCCGCGGAATTCGCCGGCGCCGCCGGAATCGGGGATCAGCCCGTATTTCGTGAAGGTGACCGGGTATTTGGCCTCAACCATCTCGATGGGCGCGTTGGTGTTGTTGTGCAGGCCGCAGGAGAGCGCGCTCGCGCCGTCGCCCTTCGCATGGCCGCCCCAGCCGCCGACCTCGATGTCGAAATAGACCTGGCGCTTGCCCTGCCTGCCGACGGTCTGAAGGGCATAGACGTAGGAGATCGCGTAATAGGCTGCCGGGATGCGCTCCGGGGAAATCTCAGCCAGCGCCCCGAAGACCGCGATCGCGATGCGATGGTTGATGACCATGCGTCCGGCGACCGGTGCGGGAAACACGGCATCGACCACGCTGCCTTCGGGCAGGGTCACGCTGACGGGCCTGTAGCAGCCGGAGTTCGCGGGGATGTCGCCGCCGAGCGCGGCCAGAAGCGCATAGTAGACGGCCGAGCAGGTCATCGCCCTGGTGTTGTTGATCGGGCCGCTCACCTGCGGGCTCGACCCTGTGAAGTCGAGCGCGATCGCGGCTCCGGTCTTGACGATCCTGACCGACAGCCTGATCGGCTCGTCGGACTGGCCGTCATCGTCGACGAGTTCGGTAAAGGATGCCTCGCCGTCGGGCAGCTTTTCGAGCGCGGCGCGCATCATCGCCTCGGAACCGTCGAGGATCGCCGCCATCGCCGAGGCGAGCTGGCCCGCGCCGTATTTGCGCGCCATGCGCGCCACCGCCCGCTCGCCGATGCCGAGCGCGGCGATCTGTGCGTTGAGGTCGCCGCGCGTCTCGTCGGGCTGGCGAACATTGTGCAGCAGCATCTCGAAGACGCCCGTGTTCAGCACATTTCGGTCCACCAGCCGCAGTGGCGGGATCCGGATGCCTTCCTGGAATACCTCTGTCGCGGCGGCATAGTAGCTGCCTGCCGCCGCGCCGCCGACATCGACATGGTGGCAGAGCGTGCCGACGATGCCGACGCGTTTGCCATCGACGAAGACCGGCCGGAAAGTCTGGATGTCCGACAGGTGCTGGCCGCCGGAATAAGGGTCGTTGGTGACGATCACATCGCCGTCGTTCCACTGCTCCAGCGGGATGAACCGGTCGAGGATGGTGCGCAGGCAGTCCGACATCGAGTTGAGGTGAACCGGGATGCGGGCCGATTGGGCGATGTTGTAGCCTTCAGCGTCGAAGACGGCGGTCGAGAAATCGAGGATCTCGCGCACCACGGTCGAGCGGCTGGTGCGCCAGATCGTGATGCTCATCTCCTCCGACGCCGCGACGAGCGCGTTGCGGATCACTTCGAGGCGGATCGGGTCAATGCTCGTCATGTGTTCGGTCATGGGTTCAGGCCCTCAATGGCTGACGCTGCGGTCGGCGACGAGCGCGCCCGACGCGTGGGTCAGGACGGTCCAGCCGGCGGGAAGGTAGATCGAGGTGTAGGGCTCCTCGACGATCGCCGGCCCGGCGACGGGCGTCGTGCGGCTGATCGCGTCGCGGTCATGGACAGGCGTGGCGACCGCGCCGTGGCGGCCATGAACCGGGCGGTTACGAGTCGTGGTGTCGGTCCCGGCCACGACGCCATGCGCCGGCACCGGTTTGGCCAGCGCGCCGACGGCCTTCAGCCTGAGCGCGACGATCTCGACCGGCACAGCGGGCTCGTCATAGGAGAAGCGCTGGCGGTGGAGCGCGTGGAAATCCGCCGTCGCCTTGGTAACGCCCTCTGTGGAGAAATCGGCGGCTTCGAGCGGCACGCGCAGATCGAAGGCCTGCCCCGCATAGCGCAGGTCGAGCGCCCATTCGAAGCGCTGGGCCGCGTCGGGCACGCCATCCTCGGACAACAGCGTCTTCGCTTCCGCGACGAGACGCGTCGCCTTGTCGCCGAGCGTGGCGGCGAGTTCGGAGAGGAGCCCGATCTGCGTCGCGCTGAGATCATGGGCGATGTCGGACCAAAGGATACCCCAGGCCGAAAGCGTCGAGGCATGGGCCGGGAAGATCACACGGCTGATCCCGAGTTCCTCGGCGACCTCGCAGGCATGGACGCCGCCGGCGCCGCCGAAGGAGAGCAGCGCGAAATCCTCCGGGTCCATGCCCTTCTCGAACAGCGAAAGCCGCGTCGCGGTCGCAAGCGCCGAATTGGCGACGTCGATGACGCCGGCCGCCACCTGATCGACCGTGAGATCGAGTTTCGCGGCGATGGCTTCGGCCGCCTTGCGCGCCGGTTCGCGGTCGAGCGGCATCGCCCCTCCCATGAAGCTCGCACCATCGAGCCGGCCGAGCAGGAGGTTGGCGTCGGTGACGGTCAGTTGCGTGCCGCCCCGGCCATAGCAGGCGGGGCCTGGGTCCGCTCCGGCCGAGTGCGGGCCGATGCGCAGCCGCCCGCCCTCGTCGACCCAGGCGATCGAGCCGCCGCCCGCGCCGATGGTCCGCATTTCGATCATCGGCAGGCGCACGGGCAGCCCGTCGACCTCGCCCTCGTTGACCATCGCGATGGCGCCGTCATGGACGACCGAGACATCGAACGAGGTGCCGCCCATGTCGACCGCGACGAGGTTGGGTTCGGCGAGTTCCGCGGAGAGGCGTCTGGCGGCGGCCGCCCCGCCACTCGGCCCCGAGAGCAGCAGGCGCGCCGGCTCGCGGCCGGCCTTGGCGAGACCGGAGACGCCGCCGTTGGACTGCACGAGATAGACCTGCGCCGCCGGAATCTCGTCCTTCAGCCGCCCCGCGAGCCGGTCGGTGTAGCGCTGCACGATCGGCACCAGCATCGCGTTCAGCGCCGTCGTCGACATGCGCTCATATTCGCGGATTTCCGGCGAGATGTCGGAGGCCAGCGTGATCGCGACCCCCGGCAGCATCTCGGCGAGGATCGCCCCGATGCGTCTTTCGTGAGCGGGATTGGCATAGGCGTGCAGGAGGCAAACGGCGACGGATTTGACCTCGACCTTGGCCAATTCTCTCGCGATCTGACGCACGCCGTCCTCGTCGAGCGGGACGGTGATATCACCGCCGGCATTGACGCGCTCCTTCACGCCGAAGCAGTGGCGTCGCGCCACCAGCGGCTCTGGTTGGGCGAGCGTGATCGCGTAGACATCGGTGCGGCCATGCCGCCCGATCTGCATCACGTCCTCGAAGCCGGCGGTGGTGACGACCGCGCCAAGCGGCAGCTTGCGTTCGAGCACGGCGTTGGTCGCGATCGTCGTTCCGTGCAGCAGGTATTGCACCGCCGCCATCGGAAAGCCGAAGCGCTCCGAAGCCTGCCTTATGCCGGTCAGCAGACCGATCGAAGGGTCGGCCGGCGTGCTCGGGGTCTTGATCTGGTGGATCGCGCCCGTGGCCGCATCGAGGATCTCGATGTCGGTGAAGGTGCCGCCGATATCGACGGCGATGCGGATATCCTGTTGCATCGGGCAAAGCTCCGGTATTCCCGCGCGCGGCTGGCGAGCGGGTCATGTCTTGCGAAGGAAGGCGTTCGGTTCGGCGATTCTAGAGCCGGCAGGCTCGTCGTCTAAGATGCGCGGTCATTCCGGGCGCAGCGCAGCGGAGACCCGGAATCCATCGTAGAGCGCAACGCCTTTCGATGGATTCCGGATCGGCGCCGCTACGCGGCTTGTCCGGAATGACGGAGTGTTTCCGAGCGAGGTCATTTCACGAAGGTCCTGGCGAGGCCTGAGGTCCGGTCGACCACCAGCACGATCAGAAGGGTGAGCACGACGAGCAGCACCGAGAGCGCCGCGACCAGCGGGTCTGCCTGCTGCTCGACATGGTGATACATCGCGACCGGCAGCGTCGAGATGCGCGGACCGGTCATGAACAGCGAGAGCACGACCTCGTCGAAGGAGACGAGAAAACACAAAGCCGTCGTGCCGATCAGGCCCGAGCGCATCATCGGCAGGGTGATGCGCCAGAACACCGTCAGCGGCGAGGCGCCCAGCGTCGCTGCCGCTTCCTCGACCGGGATGGGCAAGGTCGCCAGCGCCGTCGAGAGCACGCGGATGGCATAGGGCAGCGTCACCACGAGATGGGCTGCGACCAGGCCCTTGAAGCTCGCCAGCAGCCCGTAGCGCGAGAACACGACCAGGATGGCCAGCCCCAGCACGATCGTCGGCAGCAGCAGCGGCGCGGTGAAGAGCGCAGCCAACGCTTCCGAACCGCGCGGCTTGAGCCGGACCAGCGCATAGGCCGCCGGCAGGCCGACGAGCAGGCTGATGATCGTTACCACGAAGGCGAGCAGCAGGCTCGTCCAGAACGCCGAGGTCATCTTCCCGTCGGCGAAGATCGCCGGATACCATTTCAGGCTCCAGCTCGAGGGCGGAAACATCATGTAGTTGTCGCCCGAGAACGAGATCGGCACGACCACGATCAGCGGCGCGAGCAGGAACGCGAACATCGCCAGCGCCATGAGCTTCAGGGTCAGGGAGACCGGCCGTTCATCCATGGCGCACCTCCCTCAGATCACGGCGCGCAAGGCGCGGCTGTAGAGCACCAGCGCCCCGCCGAAGATGACGAGGATCAGGATCGAGAGCGTCGCGGCGAGCGGCCAGTTCAGCGTCACGATCGCCTGGTCGTAGATTTCGGTCGCGAGCAGGAAGACGCGGCCGCCGCCGAGCAGCTTTGGCGTGATGAAGGACGAGACCGCCAGCACGAAGCAGAGCAGGCAGCCAAGCGCGATGCCCGGCAGCGTCAGCGGCAGGATCACCCGATGGAACACCTGGAACGGCGTCGCGCCCAGCGTCGAGGCGGCTTCCTCGACGCGGGAGTCGAGCCGCCCGAAGCCCGCCATCAGCGCCAGGATCATGTAGGGCATCAGGATCTCGGTGAGGCCGATGACGACGCCGGTCTTGTTGAACATCAGCCGGATCGGCGTTGCGCCCAGCGCCGTCAGCGCGTTGTTGACCAGCCCGTTCTCGGACAGGATCGCGATCCAGCCATAGGTCCGCACCACCGCCGAGGTCAGCAGCGGCGAGATCACCAGCACGAGCAGGATGGTGCGCCAGGTCCCGCTGGAGCGGTGCAGATAGAGCGCGATCGGATAGGAGCAGAGCAGGGTGACCAGCGTGATGCCGAGGCTGACCGAGATGCTGTTGACGATCAGCTCGGCATAGAAGGTGTCGCTGAACACGGCGAGCCAGGTGACCAGCCCGTAGACCTCGCGCATCGCGCCGGTGGGCTCGACCGCGTAGAACGACATCCGCGCGAGGTTGATCACCGGGACGAGGAAGCCGAGCCCGTTGACCAGCGCGATCGGCGCGAGCAGCAGCACGACCAGCAACAACCCGGTCCGGCGCTCCTCCACGACCGGCGCGGGACCCGCGATGGCGACAGCGGCGCTCACGCGGCGGCCCCGTAGACGAAGACGTCGCAAGCGCGCCAGGACAGGCTGACCGGGGCGCCCGGTTCCAGCACGGTCTCGCCGCCGCGCGTCGCGAGTTCGACGCAGACGATCTGCCCGGCGACGTCGACATCATATTGCAGGATGTCGCCGGCGAAGATGGTGCGGGCGACGATGCCTGAAACCCGGTGGTCGCCGGCTGTGCTCCCGGCCGTCGACAGCATGACGCGGTGCGGACGGATCATGACCTCGACCGGGCCCGACAGGTCGGCGGGCGCGGCGATGCGCTGGCCGGCGAATTCCGCTGCGCCGTCCTTCGCCACTGCCTTCAGCCTGTTGCTGCGCCCGACGAAGCCGGCGACGAAGGCTGTCTTCGGCGTCTCATAGAGATCGACCGGCGTGCCGAGCTGTTCGAGCCGGCCCTGGTTCATCACCACGACCTTGTCGCACATGGTCAGCGCCTCGACCTGGTCATGGGTCACGAAGATCGCGGTGATGCCGAGTCGCTTCTGGATGTCGCGGATTTCGTTGCGCATCTCGTCGCGCAGCTTGGCGTCGAGATTGGACAGAGGCTCGTCGAGCAGCAGGATGGAGGGGCACACCACCAGCGCCCGGGCCAGCGCCACGCGCTGCTGCTGGCCGCCCGACAACTGGGTCGGCTTGTGCTCTTCCTTGCCGGTGAGATGCACCAGCGCGATCGCCTCTTTTACCCGCCGTGCGATCTCGTCCTTGCCAACCTTGCGCATCTCCAGCCCGAACGCGACGTTCTTCGCCACGCTCATATGCGGAAACAGCGCATAGGACTGGAAGACCAGCCCCATGTCGCGGCGATGGGTTGGAAACTCGGTGAGGTCCTGCCCGCCGACCACGATCCGGCCAGACGTCGCCGGCACGAGGCCGGCGATCATCCGAAGCGAGGTGGTCTTGCCGCAGCCCGAGGGCCCGAGAAAAGCGATCAACTCGCCCTTAGGCACCTCCAGATCGAGATGGTCGACCGCCTTGAAGCCGCCATAGCTCTTGGTCAGGCCCCGGATCGAGAGGAAGCCCTCGCTGGCAACGGTATCGCGGCGGTCGGTCATGATCGTCTCGGGTCCTTCGGTTCGATCAGCGGCTCAGCGGGATCACCTTGCGGCGCCACTGCTCCATGATCGGCTCGCGGACCTTGGCGAGCGCGATCCAGTCGATCGCGATCACCTTGTCCATCGACTTCACGGCGGTGCGGTCGATGGCGGCGGGCGAGATCTGCGCCTTGGCGTTGGTCGGGGCGTAGAACATGCTCTCGGTGAAGGCCTTCTGCGCCTCCTGGCTCAACGCGTAGTTGATGAAAGTCTTGGCGGCGTCCTTGCCCGGCCCGTTGGCGACATGGTTGATCGTGTTGATCTGGAAGGCCGAGCCCTCGGACGGCAGAACCGCCTTGAGCTTGCCGTTAGAGGTGTCGGTGTTGACCTGGGCGCGGGCGTTCCAGCCGGCCCCGATCGTCGCCTGACCGGAGATGATCGTGACGTAGACCTCGGGCTTGGGCTCCCAGGTCTGGACGTTGGGGGCGATCTCCCCCATCGCCGCGATGCCCTTGTCGACGCTGGTGAGATAGTTCGTGCCGCCACGCGCCTTGTCGAGGATCAGCACCAGCGAGAGGCCCTGAATGTCGGGCATGCCGGGGATCGCGACCTTGCCGGCGTATTTCTTGTCGGCGAGGTCCATCCAGCTCTTGGGAGCCTCCTTCACCGCGTCGGTGTTGTAGAGCATCACGAGGTTGTCGAAGGTCACCGCCACACCATCGACATCGGGGATGCGCGCCGCCGGGAACAGTTCGGCGACGTTGGGCGCGCTCTTTTCGTCGATCTTGGTCAGCAGCTTCTCGTCGGTCGCGGCTTTCGAGACCGAGACGTCCATGATCACGACGTCGGCCTGCGGCGCGGCCTTCTGGGCGCGCAGATTGCCGAGCATCTGAGCCGAGTTCGGCATCGGGAAATATTCGATCTTTATGCCGGGATTGGCCTTCATGAAGGGCTCGACCACGGCCTTGGTGTAGCGCTCCTGGAACAGGCCGGAATAGGCCATCACGGTCACGGTCTGCTGCGCCATGGCGGCAGGCGTGCCGAGAACGCAGGCCAATGCGGCTGCGATCACGAGTTTCGTCGAATTCTGCATGCGAAATCCCCTCTGTTGTGATGCGCGGGCGGTTATCCGCCCGTCGTCAGGCCAATTTTCTGATCATGCCGTGGCGAGTTTGCCCTCGACCATGGCGGTGGCGCCGGAAATGTCGGGCAGCGTCTCGCCCTTGCGCAGGCGTTCGAGCAGGACGAGTTCCTGCTGCTGCATTGCGATGGCGCGCCGCGCATAGGCTTCCGCCGTCGCGGCCTTGAGCACGACCACGCCGCTCTCGTCGCAAAGCACGGCATCGCCGGGTTCGATGGTCTGGCCGCCGACGCTGACCGGTACGTTGATCGCGCCTTCGGTGCCGAGGATCTTGGTGGTGATCGGCGAGGGGCCGCGGCACCACATCGGCATGTCCGTTTTGACGATCTCGGAGAAGTCGGTCGCCGGCCCGTCGATGACGCCGGCCGCGACGCCGGCATTCTTCATCGCATGGGTCACGACGCCACCCCAGCAGGCATGCTTGTCGTCGCCGCAGCGGTCGATCACGACGACGTCGCCCGGCCGGACCATACTGGTCAGGTAGTGCAGCGCCGTCGAGTCGGCATGAGGAATGCGGATGGTCACGGCCGTGCCGGCGACACGCTTGGTCGGCAGCACGGCGCGGATCTCGCGGTCGACGAAGCCCGAATGCAGGACATGGCCGATGGTCGCAACCTCGCACTGCTCCAGCAGGGCGACGAGTTCGGGAGAAATCTGCGGGGGCATGGCGTTGACGGTGAACATGGGATTTGTCCGCTCAGGCGATGACGTGATGATTGGCGACCGGCACAGCCGCGCGGACCTTGGCGGTGTAGTCGAAATCGAGCCTTGCACTGGTCGTGCCGACGCCGTCGGACGCCTGCGCAGCGATATGGCCCCATGGGTTGATCACCATGGAGTGGCCGTAGCAGGCGTTCTTGCCCTGGGCGTGCGTGCCGGTCTGGCCGGTGGCGAGGAACCAGGTCTGCGTCTCGCAGGCCCGGGCGCGGGCCAGCAGCTCCCAATGGTCCTTGCCGGTCATCAGCGTGAAGGCCGCCGGCAGCACGATGATGTCGGCGCCCGCATCCCGCAGCTTGCGGAACAGTTCGGGGAAGCGGATGTCGTAGCAGATCGCGCAGCCGATCGTGGCGTCGTTCAGTTTGTAGGTCACCACGTCTTCGCCGCGCGAGACCATGTTGGATTCGCGGTAGCTGACGCCGCCGGGCGCATCGACGTCGAACAGGTGGATCTTGCGGTAATGCGCGATCTGCTTGCCGTCTGGCCCGAACACGATCGTCGCGTTGAAATAATCGTCGCCGTCGCGCTCGCAGACGCTGCCGGCATGGAGCGTGATCTTGTGCTTCTCGGCCAGACCCGACATCAGCCGGTAGCTCTCGCCATTGGGAAAGGTCTCGGCGCTGTCGCGCATCGCCTGGGCGTTGCCGTCGAGGAACGCGTAATACTCTGGCAGCACGACGAGATCGGGATTGTCCTCGGCGACGACCTTCTCGATCATGGCCCTGGCCATCTTCAGGTTCGCGGACTTGTCGTCCTGCGAGTTCATCTGGACGAGCGAGACTTTCACCGGCGTTCTCCCTGCGCGAGCATGATGCCGAAAAGTGGTGGCCGGTTTTCGGACGGCACCATGCTCGAAACCAACTCTTCTCAGCAGACCAAACCCCGCTGGCTCCGGCAAACGCGAAATTCTTGTCCGGCTCGACAAGAATTGCTTATGAGAGCGGCATGGTCAGGCGATGCCGCATTTGCGGGCAGGTCAAGCGCGATCAGCCACGCGCGTGGCCGGCTGCGATTTCAACCGCCATATCGGCGATCAGCGCGGGCAAAGCATTGCCCGGCGTGTCGGTGAAGACGGCGTGGAAATGCAGCGGCGGCAGCTTCGCCTCGACATCGAGCACGTCGAGTTCGCCATTGTCGAGGAACTCCTGCACCACGACCTGCGGCAGGACCGCGACCCCGACGCCGTCACGGATCAGCCGCGTGATCGTCGCCAGCGAATTGGAGTTGAAGACCCGGATCGCGCCTGCGCCGATGCCGGCAAGCTCGATCGCGCGCAGCACCGATTGATGCGGCTGCGAGCCCTTGGAATAGGCGAAGACCGGATAGTCGACGAGATCGGTGATGGCGAGACGGCCCGGCTTCAGGGTCAGTCGCGGCGAGCCGATCCAGAGGCAGTCGAAGACGCCCAGCTCGATGTTGCGGATGTGGGGCGCAACCACCGGCCCCATGATCAGGCCGAGATCGATCTGGCCGTCCTGGATCTGGCGCGCGAGATTGAGGCTGGTGTCGACGTTCAGGTCGATGGTGACGTTCGGATAGGCTTCCTTCACCCGCTCGATCAGGCGCGGCAGCCACGCATAGACGACCGTATCGACCGTGCCGATCATCACGTTGCCGCGCATCTGGCCGCTATCGCCGACCAGGCGTTCGAGTTCGCCGACCATGCGCACGATCGCTTCGGCCTGCGGCAGGGCGCGCTGGCCGTGCGAGGTCAGGCTCACGGTGCGCAAATCGCGTTCGAACAGGCGCACCCCGAGTTCGCGCTCCAGCGTCGCGATCCGGTTCGAGACCGCGGCCTGTGTCGTGCAGAGCTTGTCGGCGGCGACCGAGAAATTCCGCAGCCGCGCCACCCAGACGAAGGTTTCGAGGAATTTGAGGTTCAAGTCGAAGCTGCTTCGCGTGAGGGAGGAGCGGCGGCTGCTCGCCTCTGCTTAACCGCTGGGCAGCCTTGCATGCAATGCCGGGCCGCCTGGCGCCTCCCGGCGCGTCAGCTCTTCGGCTTCAGCGAGACGCCCCAGGCGCGCGGCTGGCCGAGCGCCCAGCCGCCATAGTTCTGGACATTGGCGCGTGCGGCGCTGGTCTCGACGCTGGAATACATCGTGATCATCGGCACGTCCGCCCGGAAGCTCGCCTCGAGCTTGTCGAACAGCGCCTGCCGCTGGGCCTTGTCGGCGATTTCCATCGACTGCGTCAGCAGCGCGCGCGCCTCGGCATTGTCCCAGACCTTGCGCGGCTGCTTGTCCTTGTCGCCGCTGACCATCTCGAAGGACAGCGAGGGGTCGAGACGGGCCGAATAAGGGAACGCCATCGCCTGGAATTCGCCCTTGGTGTAGCGGTCGAGCATCGTCGCCCATTCCAGCACCTCGAGCTCGATCTTGATGCCGGCCTCCTGCGCCATCGCCTGCGTCACCAGCGCGATGTCGAAGATCGACGGATAGCGCTTGGTCGTCATCAGCTTGATCGTCTCGCCCTTGTAGCCGGCCTCCGCGAGCAGCTTCTTGGCGGCAGCGAGGTCGCGCTTGGGAACCTCGGCCTGGACCTTGCCGTAATAGCTGCTCGGCACCGGAATGACCGACAGGCTGGCCTTGGATTCGCCCTCGGTGACGTTGGCGACAAGCTGGTCGAGGTCGAGCGAGGCCGCGATGGCGCGGCGCATCCTGACATCCTTCAGCAGCGGGTCGCGCGTCTGGAAAAGCAGGCCGTTCAGGTCCATCGTCGCCTTGGTCTGGAGCTGGATGTCCTTGCGCTCCTTGTATTCGGGCATGTCGGAGTTGGCGATGTCGGGATTGATGTCGATATTGCCGGCGAGCAAGCCGGCCTTTGCCGCGGCGGAATCCGGGATGATGACGAAACGCACCTTGGCGACCAGCGGCTGCTTGTTGCCGGTATGGCCGTCGCGCGCGCCAGGCAGCGCGGCATAGGCGTCGTTGCGCAAAAGCTCGATATACTGGCCGCGCCGCCATTCGCCGATCTTGAACGGTCCTGTGCCGATCGGGTCCTTCCATTTGCCCTCCGCGTCGACCGAGGCGCGGTGATAGATGCCGGTGCCGCCGCAATCGGTCCGCGCCAACAGCGTCAGGAACAAAGCGGAGGGCTTTTCCAGCGTGAAGACGACGGTCTTGGCGTCCTTCGCCTCGACGCTGACGACTTTGGTCAGGCCGCGGCCATCGACCTCGGGCAGGCAGCGCCAGCCATTGGCGGGCGTGGTGTAGCGTTTCCAGGCGAACAGCACGTCGTCGGCGGTGAGCGGCGCGCCATTGTGGAAGGTCACGCCGTCACGGAGCGTGAAGCTGTAGGTCTTGCCGTCAGGCGAGATATCGATCGACTTCGCCAGCATCGGCGCGACCGAGGTGTCCTCGCGATAGGCGACAAGCCCTTCGACCACATGCAGCACGACGGCGTCGGTGTTGCCGTCGCGGTTCATGCCGGGGTCGGTAGAGCGGATATCGGCGTTGAGCCGCAGCCGGAGCGTGTCCTGCTGCGCCAGCGCGACGGGAGCGGAAAAGGCGAGGGCGGCGAAGGCGCAGACGGAAATCAGCGTGCGTGTCATGTCGTTCCCCTGATGGTTGTCGGGCGACCGCGGCGTCCTCGCCGTTCTCGTCGCGAAAAACTGTCGGTTGCTCCCTTGCCTCAGGCGGCGTGCGGCCGCGCCGTGCCGGCATTGGGCTGATGGATCGTCATCTCCAGCCGGTAGGTCTCGAAGCTGCGGTTCAGCGCCGGCAGCATCGCGACTTCCATCATGCCGCGCGCCGGCTCCATCACCAGCATCGCAACCGTTGCCGAAAGGTTGTTCGAGGTGTTCATCCGCGGCGGCCGGCACACCGCCCAGGGCGTTTCGAAATCATCGAACAGCGCGGTCTTGACGACGTCGGTCGTCACCTTGCCGAGATGCGGCTCGATCAGCGACCGCACCCGCAGGTCGCGATAAAGCGAATCCGGCGTCGTCGCGACGCCGCGATCGACCAGCTTGGAGAGCGCGACCGGGCTCTGGAAATGATTGGCGTGGACCAGCAGCCCTTGCTGCGGATGGACCTGGAAGGTTTCGTCGGGCGCGCATTCGAAATCGATCGCGATCCCGTTGGCGTGCGCCACGATCATGTTGTTGGCGGCCGATTTCTGCGTGGTGTAGACCGCGCTCATGGCCAGGGCGAGCTGCTGCTGCTCCAGCACCTTGCGCCGTATCAGTGCCAGCGGCACGCCGAGCTTGCGATAGTCGCGGTCGCATTCGAGATAATTGGCGGTAATCGAGATGCCGGCCGCATTGAAGCCGGTTCGGGCCAGCGCGCCGGCTTCGGTGAAGGTCAGGTAGTCGGGCCCATCGTCGCGCCTGACCTTGAGCACGACGGTGGTCTCGGCGCATTCGGCCTTCCAGTCCCAGTCCATCGCATGAATCAGGCTACCTTCGGAGGTGGCGCCGGGCAGCACCACGAGCCCGGTGCAGCCATCGGGATCGTCGGGCGCCGGCTCGCCGCGTTGCTTGCGCTGGGCGAGCTTCAGGATCTCGGTGCGGGCGTTGAGCAGCACGATCGCCGCATAGGGCACGCCCGCGCCCTCCGCGATGCCGTGCATCTCGTCGATATAGGCCGGCTCGAAGGCCGCGATCGTCGGCTCGAACCGCGCCACCAGCGCCTCGACCTCGGGCCAGCCGAGCTTGCCGGCCTCGAGCTGGGCCGAGTAATGCGCAATGCCGCGCTTGACGCGTGCGCTCGCCTGTTCGCCATAGGATCGGCCGCGTTCGCGCGGCGTGCCGCTGACCTCGACGAGCGGGCAGGGCACGATCTTGGGCTGCATCTGGCGTGCCGCCAGGGACGGATGAGCGGGGGACGACATGCGGGCTCGACGCCTTTCGCGGTGACGCCATGTCCCGAATCGTGAAATCCGTCGGACGAGGCGATCTGACGATCCGGCAGGCGATTGCACTTGCCGAGGGATTATTGTATTTCGTTAATCGATGAAACAATCAAGCGAAAAAGTCGCGGAATCGCCGACCCGGCTGCAGCAGGACCTGCTCGGCGCCATCGTCGCGCTGATCCATCAGGATGGGTTGAAGCCCGGCGCGCGGCTCAACGAAAATCGTCTGGCGCAGCAACTCGGCGTCTCCAGAACGCCGATCCGGGCCGCGCTGGAGCATCTGGCGGCGGGCGGCTATGTCGAGCGCCGGCCCAATCGCGGCATGGAGCTCGTCGCGCTGCCGCCCGCGCAGGGCGCAGCCGAGGCGCAGGATGGCGGCACGGATGATCTGATCATCAGGATCGCCCATGACCGCGGCCGCGATCTGCTATCCGTGGACATCTCCGAAACCGAACTGATGCGGATCTATGCCGCCGGCCGTCAGACCGTGCGCGCCGCACTCGGTCGCCTGGCCGATCTCGACATCGTCGAACGCAAGGCCGGCTATGGCTGGCGCTTTCTCGACACGCTGCAGGACCAGACGGCGCGAACGGAAAGCTATCGTTTTCGTATTCTGATCGAAGTCGCGGCCATTCTCGAACCCGGTTTCTCCCTGAAGCCCGACTGGGTCGCGACGATGCGGCGTGGCCATGAGGAGACGCTTCACCTTGCGCTGTCGGGCCAATGGAGCGTCTCGTCCAGCGTCGCCTTCTTCGAGATGAACGCCGCCTTCCACGAAGGCGTCGGCGAGGCTTCCGGCAACCGCTATCTCGCCGCCGCGATCGCGCGCCAGAACCGGCTGCGCCGGCTCTCCAATTACGACTGGACGCATGGTGTCGCCCGTGTCGTGGTGAACTGCCGCGAGCACCTTGAAATCCTCGAACGCCTGGAGGCGCGCGACCAGCAGGTCGCCGCCGCGCTGATGCGCCGGCATCTCGAAATGGCCAGCCGCCTGCAGCCATCTTTCGAAAACAGAGATTGATTTTTGGAAGCTGAAACGCAATTATGGCGGCGTTCCCTCACATGGACGTCCGCCCTTGCGCTCTCAAGCCTGCCTCTGGAACGAGACCGCCGTCGCCGGAGCTGACTATCCGGAGCTGGCAGGCGCTTGCGAGGCTGAGGTCGCCATCATCGGCGCGGGTTTTGCCGGGCTCTCGACGGCGCTCGCACTGGCCGAGCGCGGCATCGCCGTCGTCGTGCTGGAGGCCGGCGAGATCGGTGAGGGTGCGTCTGGCCGCAATGGCGGGCAGGTCATCGCCGGTCTCAGGCATTTCCCCGAGGAACTGGTCGAGGCCTATGGCCGCGAGCGCGGCCGAAGGCTCTACGAATTCGGCGCCGGCACGGCCGACGCGGCATTTGCCCTGATCGCGCGCCATGGCCTCGCCTGCGACGCCACGCAGGAAGGCTGGATCAACGTCATCGACGCCAAGGCCGGGCTCGACACCGTCCGCCGCCGGGTTGCCGCCTGGCAGGCTCAGGGCGTCGCCGCGCGCTCGCTCGACAAGGCGGAGTTGCGCGATCTCACCGGCACGGACGCCTATCTCGGCGGCTGGATCGACCCGCGTGGCGGCGGCGTCCAGCCGCTCAGCCTCGTGCGGGAACTGGCGCGGGCGGCTCAAAAGGCTGGCGCGATCCTTCACACGCGGTCGCGCGCCACTGCGATGACGCGCGCCGGGCAGGACTGGCGCGTCGCGACCTCCGCCGGTTCGGTCACGGCGCAGCGCGTGCTGGTCGCGACCAATGCGCTGGCCGGTCCGCTCTCGCCGCCGCTGGCGCGCAGCTTCCTGCCGGTCTGGAGCTATCAGATCGCGACCGATCCGCTGCCGGCCTCGGCCGGCGTGATGCGTACCGGCGCGGTCGTTTCGGATTCGCGCCGCGTGCTGCGCTATTTCCGCCGCGACCGCGATGGCCGGCTGATCGTCGGCGGCAAGGGCACGCCGACCGGGCCGAAGGGCTTCGGCTCCTTCAACCTCCAGCAGCTTACGCTGGCCAGGCTCTATCCCGAACTCGCGGGCGTCGAGCCGCGCTGGTACTGGGGCGGGCAGGTCTCTGTCACGCTCGACCGGCTGCCGCGTCTCTTCGTGCTGGATGACGGCGTGCTCGCGACACTCGGCTGCAACGGCAAGGGCGTCGCCTGGAATCTCGCGCTCGGCCCGGTGCTGGCCGACGCGCTGACCGGGGCCGATCCCGACACCCTGCCGCTGCCGCCGGTGCGGCCGCCGGCCCCGATCCCGTTCCACGGCCTCAAACGCCTCTATGCCGCCGCCGGCAGCACCTGGCTGCGCTTCCGCGATACCATCGAGCGCCAGACTCCCACTTTGTCCTGAAAGAGCCGAGATCATGAGCCTCGCAGACGCCGGCACAAACCGCGACGACGCCTTCTGGATGCCGTTCACCGCGATGCGGCAGTATCGGCAAAAGCCGATGACCTTCGTCGCCGCCGACGGCATGCACTACGTCTCCGATGATGGCCGCCGCATTCTCGACGGCATGGCCGGGCTCTGGTGCGTCAATGCCGGGCACGGCCAGCCCAAGATCACCGAGGCGATCCGCGACATGGCGGGCCGGCTCGATTTCGTCTCGTCCTTCCGGATGAGCCATCCCGGCGCAAGCGCGATGGCGCGCGCCCTGACGGCGCTCGCGCCGGCCGGGCTCGATCACGCCTTCTTCGTCGGCTCGGGCTCGGAGGCCGTCGATACCGCCCTGAAGATCGCACGCGCCTATCATCAGGCGCGCGGCGACGGTCGGCGCGTCAAGCTGATCGGTCGCGCCAAGGGCTATCACGGCATGGGCTGGGGCGGCCTGTCGGTTTCCGGCATCGGCCGTCACAAGCGCGATTTCGGGCCGCTGCTCGGCGATGTCGCGCATCTGCCGCTACCTTACGACGCGACGATGGCGTTCTCCGGTGGCCGGCCGGAAACGGGAGCAGACTACGCGCAGGCGCTGGAGCAGCTCGCCGCCATCAATGACCCCGGCACCATCGCAGCCGTCATCGTAGAGCCCGTCACCGGCTCGGGCGGGGTCTATCCGCCGCCGCTCGGCTATCTCGAGGCGCTGCGGGCGATCTGCGACAGGCACGGCATCCTGCTGATCTTCGACGAGGTCATCACCGGCTTCGGCCGGCTGGGCACGACCTTCGCGGCGGAAGCCTATGGCGTGCTGCCGGACCTGCTGACCTGTGCCAAGGGCATGAGCAACGGTGCGGTGCCGATGGGCGGCGTGCTCGTCCGCGACACGGTCTTCGACGCCTTCATGGCTGGCCCGCCCGAGGCGATCGAACTGTTCCACGGCTACACCTATTCGGCCCACCCGTTGGCCTGCGCCGCAGGGTTGGCGACCATCGCGCTGCATCAGGAGTTGGGCCTGAACGCCCGCGTCGCCCGTCTCGCACCGGTCTGGGCCAAGGCGGCGCTGGACTTACGCGCGCTGCCGCATGTCGCCGACATCCGGACCGCCGGCATCCTCGCCGGCATCGACCTCGAACCACGCCCAGGTGCGCCGGGCGCGCGGGGCAGCGCGGTGGCGCAGGCCTGCTTCGAGGCCGGCGTGCTCATCCGCAACGCCGGCGACACGCTGGTGCTGTCGCCGCCGCTGGTGCTGGACGAAGCCGACATCGACCGCCTGTTCGGGACGGTCGAGGCCGCGCTGAAGCAGGTGGCGTGAAGCGCGGAGCAGGCCAGCTTGCTCCCAAACCACGACGTCATCCCGGGTCGACCTATGGTCGCCCGGAATGACAGTCTACGGTTCTGCGATAAGCCGTCGCCCTCACTTCGCGCGCTTGGAGCCGACCAGTTCGTCCCATTTCCGGAACGCCACGACCATTTTGTCGGGTTTCAGCGGCAGCTCGATCGGGTTCTTGGCGATCAGGTCGGCATATTCGGGCCGGCCGAATTCGGCGATGACCTTCTGGCTGTTCTCCGGCGCCAGCGACAGCGGCACGTTCTTCACGGCCGGGCCGGGATAGAGGTAGCCCTCGTCATAGGAATAGGCCTGCATCTTCGGCGTCAGTACGAACGCCATCATGTCCAGCACCACGGCGAGCCGGTCGTCCGGCACGCCCTTGGGCACGCACATGAAGAAGGCGTCGGAGACCCAGTGGAAGCCGTTGAGCGTGCCGATTTTGGCCTCCTTCGGCACGATGCCGAGCGCGCGCGGATTGATGTCCCAGCCCGTGGTCGAGATGATGATGTCGCGCGAACCCTCGCCGAACTCCTTCATCGTCGCCCCGGTGCCGGCCGGATAGTATTCGACATATTTGCCGAGCTCCGCCAGATAAGCCCAGGTCTTGTCCCAACCGCCGACAGGATCCTGCGGGTCCTTGTCGCCGAGGATGTAGGGCAGACCCATCATGAAGGTGCGGCCCGGCCCCGAATTGGCGGGGCGCGCATACATGAAGCGGTTGGGATTGGCCTTGGCCCAGGCCAGCAGCTCCTCGGCCGTCGTCGGCACGGCCTTGACCCGGTCGGCCGCATATTCGAGCAGGGGGCCGGATGGGTAGTAGTTCATCACGACGCCGAAGCCGTCGCCCTGGACCTTGTGCAGGTTCAGCGCGGCGGGCTCGTAATTCGCCTCGATATTGGGGAATTTGTCGGCGAAATCGGGCAGGATCTTGAGCCAGAGCTTCTGGTCGAGGCCCGCCGCGAGGCCGTCGCTGCCGGTCAGGATGAGATCGAGATCGGCCTTGCCGGCGTCCTGCTGCGCCTTGATCTTGCTGGCGAGTTCCGGCGCCGGGGCCTTCACGAAGGCGATGCGCGAGACCAGCTTGGGATTGGCGCTGCGATAGTCCTCGAAGGCCTTTTGCATCAGCGCCAGCGCGCCGCCGACATCCATGACGCTGATCGTCACCGGCGCGGTGGGCAATGCCGGCGACGCGGCGAAAGCCGAAGGTGCTCCGCTTGCGACGGCGGCAAGCCCGCCCAGCACGGTGCGGCGGTCGATTCCAGTTCGGGTCTCGGTCATGTCGTCGTCTCCCCTTTTTTGTTCAGGCGGCATGTGGCGAAGTCAGGCGGGCGCGTCCGTCATAGCGGCGTTCGATCGCGCCGATGCGGACGCGTGTGATTTCCAGCGTGTCGGTCCATTCGATCTCGCTTGCGGGCAGCGACAGGCCGGCAGTCTCAAGCGCCCCGGCGATTGCCGTCAGCGGATGGCGAGAGGCCATCGCGATCGCCTCCCCCGGCGTTGCAAGCCCCCAGGCGACGACATTGCGCACCGCCTGGTCAAGACAGAGCGTCGAGCCTGCAAGCGAGGCGCGATTGCCGGCAAGCCGGACCGACCCGTCATCCAGCCGCTCAATCGCGATGCTCCCGAGCCGATAGGCGCCTGGCAGCGCGGCGGCGGCTGCCACCGCATCTGTGACGAGGATCGAACGCTCGAAGCCTTTTGCCCGTAGCAAAGCCTTCAGTGCTTTCGGGTGCAGATGGATGCCGTCGGCGATGAAGCTTGCCTGGAGCCGGTCCTCGGCGAGCTGGGCGAAAAGCGGATTGGCGAGCTTGTGCAGATTCTGCGGCAGGCCGTTGCCGAGATGGGTGGAGAGGCTCGCGCCGGCTTCCGCCGCCGCCGCGACCTGCTCGAAATCGGCCGCTGTATGACCGAGCGCGATGACGCAGCCCGACTGCGCTAGCGTCGCGATCAGCGTCGCGACGCCCTCGATCTCCGGCGCGACGGTCACCATCAGGATCGGGCGGGCGAGCCCGACCTGCAGCCGCTCGACGAGGCCGGCGTAGGCTGGCGTCATCGCCTCGGGTGGATGGCAGCCGTGATAGCCCGGCGCAGGGTTCAGGAAGGGGCCTTCGAGATGATAGCCCGGGCACATCGCCGCGCCGAGCCGGCTGCCTGTGATAGCCGCGTCGAGAGCGCGCAGTCGCGCCTCAAGTTCACCCGGATGGGCAGTGATGATCGTCGGCAGGCAGGTGGTGACGCCGGTTGCGAGCATCGCTTCCAGCGCATGATCGATCTCGGCCGGCGTCACCGCGCCTGAATTGAAATCGACGCCGGCGAAGCCGTTGACCTGGAGATCGACGAGACCTGCCGAAATCATGATCCCCAACCCACCTTGCGATCAGCTTTTCGAGAGCAGTGAGGCTGCCGGCGGATCGATGAACAGCACGGTGTTGCCATGCTGCTGCAGGATCGAGGCCGGATGCAAGGGGCTGACCGGTCCTTCCAGAGCGTCGCGCGCCGCCTGCGCCTTGCGGGTGTCGGAAACGGAGAGCACGATGAGTTCGCTTTTCAGGATCTGCCTGACGCTCATCGAGATCGCGCGCTCGGGCACCGCCTGAAAACTCTCGAACCAGCCTTCGCCGAACTGCTGGTTTCGGCACGCCTCGTCCAGCGTCACCACGATATAGGGCTCGTCGGTCTCGAAGTCGGCCGGCGGATCGTTGAAGGCGAGATGGCAGTTCTCACCGATGCCGGCAAAGCAGACATCGATGCGCCGGCCTCCGATGAAGGCGTTCAAACGCTTCGTCTCGGCCTGCGGATCGCCCTCGCCATCGACTGGGACGAACGTCACTGCGCCTTTCAGCGGCGCGAGAAACCGCTCGCGCAGATAGCGCCGGAAACTCGCCGGATGCGCTTCGCTCAGGCCGACATATTCGTCGAGATGAAAGGCCGTCACCTTCGACCAGTCGATGCCCTCCGCCACGACGAGATGGTTCAGGACATCGAACTGGCTCGCGCCGGTGGCGACGATGATAGTGGCATTGCCATGCTCGGCGAGCGCGGAGCGGATGGCGGCGGCGCCGCGCTCGGCGGCGGCCTTGCCCAGGCCGTCCTTGCTCGCGATCAGGTGAAGATCGATCTGGCTATTTTTGAACATTTTCTGGTAAAAATCTTTCCAAAATCTCAATTCGAAGTCTATGAAACTTCGTTGAAAACGCAATCGATAATTTTGAACGCAATCGTTCCAAATTATCGATGCCCGGATCGTGCGACATGATGCTAGCGACCATCGAGGACGGCCAGTTCGCCGGAGCGCATGAGCGGGATCGCGCCCGCATCTACGGGCTCATCGCAGGCGGCCTGTCGCATGCACGCTCCGACATCGCCAGGCGTCTGGGCCTGCGCTCGACCACGATCTCGCGCGTCGTCGCCGATCTGGTGGCGCGCCGCCTTGTCATCGAGATGGCGGGCGAAAGCGCGGGGCGCGGCCGCCCCGCCGCGACGCTGATCGCCAATACCGGCATGGTCGGAGCCTCCGTCATCCATGTCGCGAGCCAGTCGCTGTCGGGCGCGCTGGTTGGGTTGGACGGGCGTCTCATCGCGGAACGCATGGTCGCCGTCCCCGCCGAGGCCGACAACGCAGGGCTCGCCAGCGAACTGGCGGCGCTCGCCGCTTTCCTCCTCGCCGCAATGCCTCGCGGCATGACGCATGCGGGTACTGTCGTGTCGCTGTCGGGGCTACTCGATCTCCGGCGCAAGCGCTGGCTGATGGCCTCGCGCTGGCCGCGAATGCGCGATCTCGACATCGAGGCGGTGCTTGCGCCCATCGGCGGTCCGGTCGAGATCTGCCGCAATCTCGATGCGGAACTGCGGGCGCGGGCGGCGCGCGAGCCGGATGGCTTTCCCGGCGGCACGCTCCTGCTGCATTGGGGCTGGGGCGTCGGCCTCGCCTATGCCGTCGATGGCGAACCGCTGGCGCCGGCCGGCGGCCCGTTCGGCGAGATTGGCCATTGGCGTTTCTCCGTGCTGGGCGATCGTCCTTGCGGCTGCGGCAACACCGGCTGCCTGGAGACCGGCGCGGCGCTCTGGTCCCTGCTGCCGCTGCTGAGGCAGCGCTGGCCGGCGCTGGGCGAGGACGAGGCGCGGCTCTCGGAGCAACTCGCCCATTGCGACCTTGCGAGCCTGCCGGAGATAGACGTCGCCGCTCAGGTGCTGGCGCGCGCGCTCGCCAATGCCTGCCGTATGTTCTTCCCGGCCCGCATCATCGTCAGCGGACCCTTCATCGCTAACGCCGCGCTCTGGGCTCGTTTCGACGCGCTGTTGCGCGCCGAAGGCGCCATGCAGGGCCTTGCCTTGCCGCATCTGATCAGCGTCAGGGCGAGCCGCCATTTCGAGATCCATGGCGCGGCGGCCCCCCTTCTCAGCCGCGCGGTAGCAGCGCTGCTGAAGGGCTGAACGGCGGCGCGCATGTCGGTTCAGTGCAGCGGCCAGCCTTTCGCCGACGACACCGCGCGCATCACGCCGCGCAGCTCTGCAAGCCCCTTGAGCCGGCCGATGACCGGATAGCCCGGATGGGTCGGCTTGCCGATGTCGTCGAGCAGTTCATGGCCATGGTCGGGCCGCATTGGAATCCGCCAGTTCGCATCGCCGGAGAGCCGCCGCCGTTCCTGCTCTTCCAGCAGCGCGGAGACCAGCGCGACCATATCGGTGTTGCCGTCGAGATGGTCGGCTTCCATGAACGAGCCGTCCGCGTCCTTGGCGACATTGCGCAGATGGGCGAAGTGGATGCGCGAGGCGAAGCGCCTGGCGATCGCCGGCACGTCGTTGTGCGGGCCTGCTCCAAGCGAACCCGAACACAGCGTCAGCCCGTTATTGGCGCTCTCGACGGCGGAGAGCAGGAAGCCGATGTCGTCTCCGCCCGAGACGATGCGCGGCAGGCCCATCAGCGAACGCGGCGGATCGTCGGGATGGATCGCGAAGCGCATGCCGAGTTCGTCGGCGAGTGGGATGATTTCGCGCAGGAAGCGGGCGAGATTCTCGCGCAGAACGTCGCGCGTGACGCCTTCATAGCGCGCCAGCATCTTGCGCAGGCCCGGAATGTCGTAGCGGTCATACGCGCCCGGTAGCCCGGCCATGATGCTCGACAGGAGCGTCGCCTTGTCTGTTTCCGACGCGGCCTTGATCCAGGCCCGTGCCGCGTCGAGCGTCGCCGGGGCGAACTCGGCCTCGGCGCCGGGGCGCTCCAGCATGTAGCAGTCGAAGGCCGCAAAGCGCACGATGTCGAAGCGCAGCGCGGTTCCGCCGCCGGGCAGCGGATGGGCGAGCGTGGTGCGCGTCCAGTCCAGCACCGGCATGAAGTTGTAGCAGATCGTCTTGACGCCACAGGCCGCGAGGTTGCGCATCGATTGCCGGTAGTTGTCGAAGAGCGGGGCAAGGTCGCCCTCGTCGAGCTTGATCCGCTCATGGATCGGCAGGCTCTCGACCACGCTCCAGCGCAGGCCGAGCGACGGATCGGCCGCGATCAGCGCCTTGCGTTCCTCGATCGCCTCGATGCTCCAGGTCTCGCCATAGGGGATATCGTGCAGGGAGGTGACGATGCCGCGCGCGCCCGTCTGCCGGATCTGCGGCAGCGTGACCGCGTCCTTGGGCCCAAACCAGCGCCAGGTCTCTTCCATTACCCGATCCTCTCTTCCATGGCGTTTCTCCCTGCGCGGCGCGTTTGAGGCTGCGCCGCTTGTCGTCTCAGCCTCGCCGTGCGGCGAGCCTGGTCTTGTCGAAGGCGTCGACATGCGCCTGCGCGATGGCTTCGATCGCGTCGAACACGGTGCGCAGATGGCCGCGCATGGCGGCTTCGGCGGCCGCGGCGTCGCCTCGTCCGACACAAGCCGCGATCGTCTCGTGCTCGCTCAGGATCATGTCCGACCAGGACGGCGTCTCCAGCGAGAGGCAGCGTACCCGGTCGAGCTGCGCCTTGACCGATTCGATGAGACTCCAGACCGAAGGATAGCCGGCTAGACGAGAGAGCTCGGCGTGGAAGGCCTCGTCGAGGCGAAAGAAGGTTTTGCGGTCTCCGGAGGCCATCGCCCGACGCTGCTGGTCGACGAGGTCGCCGAGCGCGGCCTTGCCGGCGGTGTCGATCCGTTCGGCCGCGAGCACGACCGTCCGGCACTCCAGCGTCTCGCGCACGAACTGGCTGTCATAGACGGCGGCGAGGTCGATCTGCGCCACGAAGGTGCCGACCTGCGGGACGACGACGAGGAAGCCTTCGTCCACCAGGCGCTTGAAGGCTTCGCGCACGGGCGTGCGGCTGACGCCGAACTGCACCGCCATGCGGGCCTCCGACATCGCTTCTCCCGGCGCGATCGCCGCTTCCAGGATATCGCCGCGTAGAGCCCGGTAGATTTGCTCGGTGCCCTGCCGCGCGGCAGAAAAGGTCATTGCACAGGTCCCACTCGCTGGTATACTAGCATACCAATCCATTCCCGGCAGCGTCAACCGCTACGGGAGGGAAAGGCGTCAAGGCCATCGCAGTCGGGCATTCCGGCGCGATCGGCACGAAGGCGCCAAGGACAGGCGGTCAACGCCGGCACGCATGGGAGACGGCTCGATGTATGACCAGGCCCTCGCAGAAGCCTCCAGCCGCCGCGCGGCGGGGCCGGACATGGTGGCGTCGCGGGCGACGCTGCAGGCCGGTCGGGGCGTCGACATGATAAGCCGGCTTCCTGTTATCTTCCGATCGATCCCAGGCGTCTCGCCTGCTGCAACCCTGTGGCTTTCATGACGATCAACGCAGCGAATTTCCGTGAGCTTCGGCTGGACCGCCTGAGCCGAGACTTCGGCACGCACAACGCTTTGAAGGATGTCTCGCTGACGATCGGCAAGGGCGAGTTCATCGCGCTGCTCGGCCCGTCCGGCTGCGGCAAATCGACCACGCTGAACCTGATCGCGGGGCTCCTGCCGGCGACGGGCGGCGGCATCTGGCTCGACGACCGGAGGATTGACCCGCTGCGGCCGGAGGAGCGCGGCTTCGGCATGGTTTTCCAGAACTATGCGCTGTTCCCGCATATGAGCGTGAAGAAGAACATCGGTTTCGGCCTGAAGATGCGCGGCCTGCCCAATGCCGAGATCGACAAGCGCGTCGCCGAGGCGGCAGCCCTCGTCCGGCTTCAGAGCCAGGTCGAGAAGCTGCCGGGCCAGCTCTCCGGCGGCCAGCAGCAGCGCGTCGCCATCGCCCGCGCCATCGTGGTCGAGCCGCCGCTCGTGCTGATGGACGAGCCGCTCTCCAATCTCGACGCCAAGCTCCGTCTGGAGATGCGCGCCGAGATCCGCCGCATCCACAACACGCTGGGCGCGACCACGATCTATGTCACGCATGACCAGGAGGAGGCGCTCTCGCTCGCCGACCGTATCGTCGTGATGCGCGAGGGCGAAGTTCGCCAGGTCGGCACTCCCGAGGATCTGTTCTCGCGGCCCGACCATCTCGACGTCGCCGAGTTCATGGGCTTCCGCAACATCGTGCAAGGTCGCGTCGGCAGCGTCTCCGGAGACAGCGCGGCCGTCGCGGTCGGCGCGGCCAGCGTGTCCGGGCGCATTCGCGGCGCGGTCGTGGCTGGCGGCAACGGCCATGTCGCCATCCGTCCGGAAGATCTGCACCCGCTGCCGGCCGGCCAGAGCGGGCTCGTCGCGACCGTGATTTCCACGGAGTTCCGTGGCCGCGAATTCGTCGGATTCGCCCGGATGGAGGACGGCACGGACCTGTCCTTCCTCGCCGAGCACAAGCTCGAGCCAGGTGCGACGGTCACGCTCGGCGCCGATCCGACCCGGGTGCTGGTCTTCCCTGGAGCGGCCGCATGAGCGCCGCCATCGACGCCATTCCGCTGAAGCAGAGGCTTGCGGCGCGCGGGCTCGACGGGCTGACGCTGCTCGTCCTGCCGGCCGTGCTCTTCCTGCTGGCCCTGTTCATCTACCCGTTCCTGTACGGGCTGGTGCTGTCGTTCAATCCCAAGACGGGCGGAGCGCTGGCGAACTACACCAAGTTCTTCTCCGATTCCTTCCTCTACGGCACGATTGCGACCACGCTCTGGCTGGCCTTGCCGGTGACGCTGCTGACGCTGGTCTTCGCGGTGCCGATCGCCTTCCGCGTCCGGCTGCTGCAGCGCCAGCGCCTTCTCACGACGTTGCTGGTCATCCCGATTACGCTCGGCACCGTGCTGGTAGCGGAAGGTCTCCTGGCCTATCTGGGCCCGCAGGGCTGGTTCAATCGCGTGCTGATGACGCTCGGGCTGATCTCGACGCCGATCAAGCTGCTGCATAATTACTGGGGCGTGATGCTCTCGCTGGTGATCACCGGCTTCCCCTTCACCTTCCTGCTGACGCTGTCCTATCTCTCGGGCATCGACCCGGCGCTGGAGCGGGCCGGCGCGACGCTCGGCGCAGGGCCGTGGGAGCGCTTCAAGCACATCCTCTTCCCGCTGCTGCTGCCTGGCCTTGCCATCACCTTCTGCCTGAGTTTCGTGCAGGCGTTCTCGGTGTTCCCTTCGGCGGTGCTGCTCGGCGCACCGGCGGGTCCGACCCGGGTGATCTCGATTGCGGCCTATCAGGCAGCCTTCGAGGAGTACGATTATTCGATGGCCTCGGCTGTGGCGATGATCATGGGCGTGGTCCAGCTCTCGATCGTCGTCCTGATCCTGAGCGCGCGCGGCTTGCTCTATCGCGGCCCGGCCGGCGGCGGAAAGGGCTGAGATCATGGTTGCCGATACCCGCCTCTCGACGAAGCTCTGGGCCGCCGCCAACTGGGCGCTGATCGGCTTCTTCCTGCTCAACCTGCTCGCGATGATTGCGACGGTCATCACGAGTTCCTTCGCCACGCGCTGGCTCGGAACCTGGTTCCCGGCCGGCTGGACGACGCGCTGGTATTCCGCCGCCTGGGCCGAATTCCAGCTCGACGACGTGCTGATCGTTACCTTCCAGATCGTCTTCCTGGTCGTCGTGCTCTCGGGTCTGATCGGCGTGCCCGCCGCCTATGCGCTGGCGCGGCGCGAATTCCCCGGCAAGAAGCTGGTGATGCTGCTCTTCCTGCTGCCGCTGCTGGTGCCGCCGATCACCTTCGGCATTCCGCTGGCGACCGTGCTCTACAGACTGGGCCTCGCCGGGCAGATGTCGGGCGTGGTGCTCGCCAACCTCGTGCCGACGGTGCCCTTCGTCATCCTGGTGATGATCCCGTTCATCGAGCAGATCGACACCAAGATCGAGGCGGCCGCGCGCGTCTTCGGCGCCAACACCTTCAAGCTCTTCATCCATATCCTCCTGCCGCTGCTGATGCCGGGCATTCTCGCCTCGCTGTTGCTCGTGCTGGTGCGCACCATCGCGATGTTCGAGCTCACCTTCCTCACCGCCGGGCCGACCAGCCAGACGCTGGTTGTGGCGCTCTACTACGCGGTCTTCGCGGCCGGCGTGCGCGCCGTGCAGTCGATCGACGCCATGGCGGTGGTCTACATGGCGACGACACTGATCTGGCTTGTCATCGCGCTGCGCTTCGTCAACCCGACGCAGATCGTCGGGCGCGGAGGGCGGCGCTGACCAGAAACGATCGCCGGTCACGAGGCCGGCGAACCATCAAGACCCCGGCGCAGCCTCGGCATCGAGGCGCGGATAGAGGGTCGAACCCCCAGGGAGAGATCATGACTTATTCGAGCGCCTTCAAACCATCCCGCCGGACCGTGATGGCCGGTGCGGCAAGTCTTACCGCCGCAAGTCTCGCCGCCCTGCAGGTAAGCGGCGCGCAGGCGCAAGCCGCGCCCGTCGCGTTGAACATCATCGACGTCGCCGGCAACCTGCAGCTCACCCAGGCCGCGATCGAGAAGTTCGTCAGGGACAATCCGAAGCTGATCTCGCGCGTGAATTTCTCCCGCGCGCCTTCGCCTGAACTGCCCGCGAAACTCAAGGCGCAGCAGGAGGCCAACCGCGTCGACATCGATCTCGTGCTGACCGGGCCTGGCGCGATGTCGGATGGCATCGGGCTCGGCCTCTGGATCGACGTCTGGAAATCCCATGCCGCCAGCCTGCCCAAGGCCGAGGACGTCTATCACGAGCAGGCGCTCATGATGCAGAAGAACTTCGGCCAGAACGAAGGCGTCGCGGTCGCGTATTCGCCCTCGGGGCCGCTGTTCGAGTACGCGCCCGATCGCCTCAAGGTCGTGCCCAAGACGGCGGCCGAGTTCCTCGCCTACGTCAAGCAGAATCCCAAGCGCTTCACCTATGCGCGGCCGGTCAATTCCGGCCCCGGCTGGACCTTCCTGCAGGGCCTGCCCTACATCCTGGGCGATGCCGACCCCTCAGACCCGATGAAGGGCTGGGACAAGAGCTGGGCCTATCTCAAGGAACTCGGCACCGGCATCGACTACTACCCCGGCGGCACCACGCCGACGATGAAGGAACTCGGCGAGGGCACGCGCGACGTCATCGTCTCGACCTTCGGCTGGGACATCAATCCGCGCGCGCTCGGCATCGTGCCCAAGGAGGCCGAGGTCTTCGTGCTCGCCAACACGCACTGGATCCCCGACACCCAGTTCATGTGCATTCCCAAGGGCGTGCCAGCCGACAAGGTGACTGCGCTGCTGGCGCTGATGTCCCATATGCTGAAGCCCGAGGCGCAGGCCGCGACCTACGACAAGGGCTATTTCTATCCAGGCCCGGCGGTGAAGGGCGTGACGCTCGCCATGGCCCCACAGGACAGCCGCGACGTGCTCAAGGAGTTCGGCCGGCCGACCTATGACGATCTGATCGCCAAGACCCCGACGCGCCCGCCGCTGACTCCCGAGCGCCTCGTCGCCGCGTTCCGGCGCTGGGACCAGGAGATCGGCGTCGGCCACGGAGCGCCCAAATAGCATGCGCTTTGCAGCCATAGGGCTCGATCACCGCCACATCTTCCACATGGTGGGCGGTCTCATCGAAGCCGGCGCCGACTGCGCCGGCTTCGATCCGACGACATCTGACGAACGCGTGCTGGCCGGCTTCCGCGAGCGCTTCCCCGGTCTCAGGGAAAGCTCTGCCGCGCGACTGCTCGACGACCCCTCGATCGACCTGATCGTCTGCGCCGGCATTCCCTGCGAGCGGGCGGCGCTGGCCGTCCGCGCCATGGCTGCGGGCAAGGACGTCATGGTCGACAAGCCCGGCGTCACGACGCTGGCGCAACTCGCCGAGGTCGAGGCGGCGGTCGCCGCGACCGGGCGGATATTCTCGGTCTGCTTTTCCGAGCGCTTCATCGTGCCGGCCACGCTCGTCGCAGGTAAGCTGATCGAGGACGGCGCCATCGGCCGGGTCGTGCAGACGATCGGCCTGGGGCCGCATCGCCTCAACCGTACGATCCGCCCCGGCTGGTTCTTCGACAAGGCGCAGTTCGGCGGCATCCTCACCGACATCGCCTCGCACCAGATCGACCAGTTCCTGCATTTCACCGACTCGACGGAGGCGCGGATCGTCGCCTCGGGCACGGGCCATTTCGGCGCGCCCGATTTGCCCGATTTCGAGGATTTCGGCGAGATCCTGCTGCGCAGCGAGAAAGCCGGCGGTTATGTCCGCGTCGACTGGTTCACCGCCGACGGGCTTTCGACCTGGGGCGATGGCCGCCTGACGATCCTGGGCACGGACGGCACGATCGAACTGCGGAAATATGTCGATATCGCCGGCCGGGCCGGCACCGACCATGTCTTCCTGGTCGATAGGGCCGGCACGCGCCACATCGACGCTTCCAGCGAGCCTCTGACCTATTTCCGCGCGCTCGTCGCCGATATCGGCGCGCGTACGCAGACGGCGATGACGCAGGCCCACGTCTTCACAGTCTGCCGGCTGGCGCTCGAAGCACAGGCGCAGGCAGTCCGATTGCCGCTGAAGCCGGCAAACAAACTGTCCGGGAGTTCTCCGACATGACGCGCAAGCTCGGCGTCGCCGTCATCGGTCTTGGACCGGCGGCCCTCCCTCATTCGAAAAGCCTGCTCGATCTCGCCGACCGCGTCGATGTCCGCTGGGCCGTCAGCCGCTCGGCCGGGCGCGCGGAGGCTTTTCAGGCGCAGTTCCCGTTTCCTGTCACGACCGATCTCGATATGGTTCTGGCCGATGATGCGGTCGAGGCGGTCATCGTGCTGACCCCGCCGTCGAGCCATCTCGACGTCTCCGCGCGCTGCCTCGAGGCCGGGCGGCATGTCCTCGTCGAGAAGCCGCTGGAGCTGACCAGCGAGCGCGGCGCGAAGCTCGTCGCCACGGCGCGGCGCACGGGGAAGACCTTCGGCGTCGTGCTGCAGCATCGTTTCCGGCCGGCGAGCCTGCGTCTGAAGGCGGCGCTGGACGGCGGCGAACTCGGCGGCATCGCGGCCTCGTTCCTGCGCGTGCCGTGGTGGCGGCCGCAGGCCTATTACGACGAACCGGGCCGGGGTACGCTTGCCCGCGACGGTGGCGGCGTGCTGCTGACGCAGGCGATCCATTCGCTCGACCTGTTCCGCTCGCTCGTGGGTGTCTCCCGCGTCGTCGCCGCGCAATCGGCTACCACGGCGCTGCACCGCATGGAGACGGAAGACTACGTTTCGGCGTTGCTGGAGACCGGGAACGGTGCACCCGCCACGCTGGTGACGACGACGGCCGCCTATCCCGGCCATCCCGAGCGCATCGAGATCATCGGCACCAGAGGCTTTGCCGCGCTCGTCGGCGGCCGGCTGGAACTCTCCTTCCTCGACGGCCGCTCCGAGGTGGTCGAGGCCGAGGGCTCGACCGGCAGCGGCGCCAACATCATGGATTTTCCTCACGACGCGCACCGCGCCGTCATCGCCGACTTCGTCGACGCCATCGCGCAGGGACGCGATCCGGTCGTGACCGGCGAGGAGGCGCTGACCTCGCAGCGCCTCGTCGACGACATCCTCGCGGCGGCGAAACGGGGAGGCGCATGACGATGCGGGCCGGGCGAGCCGTCAGGTGGGCGCTAGGGCAGCCGGGTCTCCGGCTGCAGCCGGACGATTTCGGCGCAGGCCAGCAGCAGGTGGTAGAGGACGCGCACCGGAATTTGCGCGGCGATGGTCTTGCCGTCTGCATCGATCTGGTTGACCCAGAGGCCCGACGCCCTGTCGACGAACCGATCGAAGGTCAGCGCGAGATGTGCCTCCATCTTCGCCAGCGCTCCGGCCTCGTCCTCGAATTCGGCCCGCGCCGCCAGCGCCTTGAGATATTCGGTCTGCGGCCAGAGCAGCGCCGCGCCGTTCATCACCGCGCCTTGCGGGTCGATCTCGTTGACGACCGGATGTGCCGGGCCGTCGCCATGGTGCTGCTCGGCGAAGGCGAAAAGCTCGCGCGCCGTGGCGCGGGCCGCTGCCGAGCCGGTCAGCCGCCCATGATGGTAGAGCAGCCAGGTCCATTCATGATGGTGGCCGGGTTCGCGGATCAGGCCGCGCGGGCCGGGCAGGGGACTCCAGTCGTCGCCGAAAAACTCGGCAAGCGTACCGCCGGCGTGGCGCATGCGCGTTCGCATCAGGGCGACCAGCGCTTCGGCCCGCTCCAGCCAGCGCGGATCGCCGGAGGCCTCCGCCAAGGCGTGGCAGGCTTCGAGCAGATGCATATGCGGGTTCTGCCGGCGCGGCTGCGTGCCCAGCGTATCCTCGGCGAAGCCCCCGGCGGGATGGTCGAGCGCCGTCTCGATGAAATCCATGACCTCCTGCGCCCGGACGAAGGCGGAGCTTTCTCCGCTCGCCTTGCCGTAACAGCCGAGCGCGAACAGCACGAAGGCCAGATCGTACAGGTCGGAGCGGCCGTCGATCACCTCGCCGCCCGTCGTGCAGCGATGGCAGAAGCGTCCGTCCGGCCGCCGGCAGACGGTCCACAGGAAGGTCATGCCACGGCTTGCAGCCAGGAGCGCGCCGGGCACGCCCATCAGATGCGCGTGGCTGAAGACGTAAATGAGCCGTGCCGTCACCAGCGTCGTGCGGAGGTCGCTCGCGGAAGGTGTGCCATCGGCGTCCAGCATCTCGATAAAGCCGGGCCGGGCCGGATCGTGGACGCGCGCAAGCCAGCCCGGCAGCAAGGTCTGCGTCAGCCAGTCCGACAGCAGGATTTCGTCGGTCGTGCCGGCCATGATGTCGTCCTTCGCCGCTGCCTTGATGCGCGGCGCGATCTACCTGCAACCCGCCTCGCGTCACAACCACCGTGGACGCATGGCGCAACCTCTTCACGCAGACGGGCCTGACCAAGCATCAACCAAGCATCACCAGGGAGAGAAGACCATGACTGACAAGAGAGAGACAAAGTCCGGCGCGACCCGCCGCCAGTTCGTCGAAGGCGGCGTCGCCACAGTCGCCGCGCTGCAGACGGGCGCTGCCTTCGCGCAGGCGCCTGCGCTGCCCAAATCGCCGGTCGCGCTCAGCATCATTGATGTCGGCGGCGCGCTCGCGCTGTTGCAGAAGCCGCTGGAAAACTACCGCGACGCCAAGAAGAACCTGGTCTCGCGCATGACCTTCACCAAGGCGCCCTCGCCGGAGCTTCCCGCCAAGATCAAGGCGATGCAGGAGGCCAAGCGCGTCGACATCGACCTGATCATCGGCGGGCTCGATGCGCTGGCCGCCGGCATCGAGCAGAATCTCTGGGTGCCGCTGTTCCCGACCCATGCCGCCTCGCTGCCCGACCCGAGCAAGATCCTGCTCAAGGCCGCGCTCGACATGCATAATCTCGGCTCCGGCCAGGGCATGTGCGTCGTGTATTACCCGTCGGGTCCGCTGCTCGAATACATGCCCGCCAAGGTCGCCAAGCCGCCGACCACGGCCGAGGAGCTCATGGCCTGGACCAAGCAGAACCCCAACCGCTTCCTCTATGCCCGGCCGGCCAATTCGGGGCCGGGCCGGACCTTCATGATGGGTCTGCCCTACATCCTCGGCGACAAGGATCCGAAGGACCCGATGAATGGCTGGGAGAAGACCTGGGCCTATCTCAAGGAGCTCGGCCAGAACATCGAATACTACCCGACCGGCACCGGCCCGACGATGAAGGAGCTCGGCGACGGCTCGCGCGACATGATCATCTCGACCACCGGCTGGGACATCAATCCGCGCGCGCTCGGCATCGTCCCGAAGGAAGCGAAGATCCAGACGCTGAAGGGCTTCCACTGGGTCTCGGACGCGCAGTACATGTTCGTGCCCAAGGGTATCGCCGACGACAAGCTTGCCGTCGTGCTCGACCTGATCAGCCATACCATGACGCCAGCGCAGCAGGCCTTCACCTATGACGAGGGCTATTTCTATCCGGGCCCGGCCGTGAAGGACGTGCCTCTGTCGATGGCTCCCGAAAGCAGCCAGAAGGCGATCGCCGAATACGGCCGGCCCGAATACGCCGACCTGATCGCCAACAACCCGATCGAGACGCCGCTGACCCCCGACAAGATGGTCGCGGCCTTCCGTCGCTGGGACGAGGAAGTCGGCGTCAAGCGCAAGTGAGCGCTGGGCGCAATTGACGCCTTCGCCCCATCGCCGGGCGAAGGCGGGGCTATCGAGGCCTGTGAGGGCGGCGCGGAAAATCCCGCGCCGCCCTTGTCATTGTCCGGCACTCCTGCGACCTCGGCACCGCAGGCCGCCTTTTGCAGCCAGCCATGGACCGGGGCGACGAGAGACAGCAATGACGACGCGACCCAGGATCATGATCCTGACTATGGGCGGCACCATCGCCTCGCTCGGCGAGAGCGCGACGGCGACCACGATCTACAAGCTCGATCCCGACCGCAATCCGGTCCTGGACGCCGTTTCGACGCTGGCCGATATCGCCGATGTCGAGGCCGAGGCTTTCGCCCATCTGGCGAGCCACGACATTCCGCTCGACATGGTGGTCGAACTCGCCTGCCGCATTCTGGCCCTGCGCGCGGAAGGCAGGATCGACGGCGTCGTGATCACGCACGGTACCGACACGATGGAGGAGACCGCGTATCTGCTCGATTTGCTGCTGCCGCCCGGCGCGCCCGTCATCGTCACCGGCGCCATGCGCCCGGCCTCGGCGCTGAGCGCCGATGGCCCGCTCAACCTGTTCAACGCGGTGCGCGTCGCGGCTTGCGCGGAAGCGGCGGGGCAGGGCGTCCTGATCTGCCTGAACGATCGCATCGGCGCGGCACGTTCGACCGCGAAAACCCACACCTCCGCTCCCGATGCCTTCGGAGCAGGCGAGCAGGGCTTCGTCGGTGCGATCACCGGCAGCGAGATCGCGTTCTTCCAGCCCGGCTCAAATGCGTCGAGGCCGTATTTCGATTCCGCCCACGAGGGCGATCTGCCGCGCGTCGAAATTCTCGCAGCCTATCTCGGCATGGACGAGAGCCTTTTCGATGTCGTCATCGCGGCCGGAGCTGCAGGCATCGTCGTCGCCGGCACCGGCAACGGCTCGATTCCCGCCCGGGCGAAGCCGGCGCTGGCCCGGGCGCGGGACGCCGGCGTCATCGTCGTCCGTTCGACCCGGGTCGGCAATGGCGCGGTCTCAGCTGCCGTGATTGATGAGGAGTACGGTACCATCCCCGCCGGCTTTCTCAGCCCTCAGAAGGCGCGACTCCTGCTGATGCTGGCGCTGCGCGAGACCAGGGATCGCGCCGCCATCGCCGCCATGTTCCGGGCGGCCTGATCAGCGCCGCCGGTTGGCCGCCGCCGGGTCGGCCTCGAAGATCGAGGGCGACATCGTCGGCAGGTCGAAATAGTCGCGCGTCGTCGCGTAGCCGTGCCCGCCCATGCGGCCGACCGCATCGAGCGCGACGGGGTCGACATAGAGCTTGGCGAGATCGATCGTATCGGCGCGGAAATGCGCATAGACGACCTCGCCCAGAATGATCTCGCGCGAATTGCCGATGCCCAGCGTGGTGTGGTGGCGGCATTCAAAGGCGGCCGGCGCCTGGCCGATCCAGGGGCAGGGCACCTTCACGCCGGGCATGGCGGTGAGCCCTGCCTTGGCGAGTTCGTCGGTGCCCGGCTCGAATGGCACCGCGCAGACATTCATGCCCTCGACCAGCGCGTCGGAGACGATGTTGACGGTGAAGGACAAGGTCTCGCGGACGTTGCGGCCGGTGTCCTTCTGTGCGCCGGTCGGGCGATACTCGACACCGAGCGCCAGGATCGCCGGATCTGCCGAAAGGCAGTTGAAGAACGAGAACGGCGCGGCGTTGACGACGCCGCTGGCATCGACCGTGGTCACCAGCGCGATCGGGCGCGGCACCACCGCCCCTATCAGAAGCTTGTAGCGCTCGCGCGGCGTCAGCGCCGCGAAATCGAAGGTCACGATCGACGCCGGCGCGTCAGCGGGCCGGGGTGGGGTCAGCGTATCGGTCACGGCCGGGTCAGTCCTTCACTGAGGGCATAGGGTGCGAGCACCTCGCGGATATCGCGCTCGGCGCGCGGCGTCAGCAGGGCTCGCGTCACCACGGCCTGGAGATGGTGGTCCATCAACTCGGCGGCGCGCGCTGCATCGCCCGCCCGCAGCGCCTCGATCAGCTGGCGATGCTCGCTGACGGCGCATTCCGAGGAGTGCGGCCGGCCATAGATCGCCAGGATCAGCGAGCAGCGCGAGGAGACTTCCTGGACATAGCGCAGCAGCAGCGCATTGCCGGTCATCTCGGCGAGCTTGATGTGGAATTCGCCGGCAAGCCGGATCGATTCCGGCCCGTCCTTGCCATGCGCCTTGTCCTCCTGCGCGACATGCGCCTCGAGCTCCGCCACCTGGGCTACGCTGAGATGTCCCGCCAGACTCTCGGTGACCTGCCGCTCCAGCCCGCGCCTGACATCGAAGACGTCGCGCGCCTCCTCCAGTGTCGGATAGGCGACGGATGCGCCGCGGTTCGGCTTGAGCTCGACCAGCCCCTCGACCGCAAGCCGTCCAAAGGCCTCGCGCACCAGTGTGCGGCTGACGCCGAGCTGCTCGCCGATCGAATCCTCCGGCAGCTTCATGCCGGGCTTCAGCGCCTGCTCGATGATCGCGCGTCTGAGCGCCTTGTAGACCGATTGCGCCCGCAATCCCGGGGTGCGCGGTTCGCTCATCGTGACCCGTCTCCGTCCTGCCGCGCCCGATCGTCGGGCCTGTGCGGATGCAGTCAATGTCACGGGTTTCGACTCCGCTCCAGTTTTTCGCTTGTCTTCGATTATCGTATACAATACGATATCCATATCGTATGCAAGATTGATTATTAATCGCACACGAAATGCCGCATTAATCGCCATCGCGATTGAAAATGCGGCAATGACAGGGGCAAGCCGCGGGCGCCGATGATGCCGCCTCCGGTCTCGACGAGGAGAGAGCGATGACCAAAGCTGGCCTGACGACGAAGTCCTGGATGCTGGCGGCGGTCGCAGCGTTTGCGCTGACCGGCGCAGGGCTATCCGAATCCGCCTCGGCGAAGACGCTGAAATGGGGCGCTGCCCGCGAGATCGCCTCGCTCGATCCCTATTCCTATGGCGACACCTTCACGCTCTCGGTGCTCAACCACGTCTATGAAGGGCTGGTGCGCTACACCGGCGATCTCAAGATCGAGCCGGCGCTGGCCGAGAGCTGGGAGACCGTCTCGCCGACCGTCTGGCGTTTCAAGCTCCGCCAGGGCGTCAAGTTCCACAACGGCAACCCGTTCAAGGCCGAAGACGTCATCGCCTCGCTGGAGCGGGTGACGCATCCGGACTCGCCGCTGAAGGGCAATCTGCCGGCCTATAAATCCTCGAAGAAGATCGACGACTACACCGTCGAGATCGAGGTCAACGGCCCCTATCCGCTGCTGCTGAACGACCTGACCAACATCTTCATCTTCAACAAGGCCTGGCTCGAGGCCAACAACTCCCTGTTGCCGACCGATTCCGGCAAGGGCGTGAAGGGCTACGCCACCGACAACGCCAACGGCACCGGCCCCTTCGTGGTCGAGAGCCGGCGGGTCGACGCCAGGACGGTCTACGCGAAGAACCCGAACTGGTGGGACAAGCCCCAGCACAACATCGACACGATCGAGTTCCTGCCGATCGCCTCGGCCTCGACCCGCGTCGCGGCGCTGCTCTCGGGCGAGATCGACTTCACCAATGTCGCCCCGCTGCAGGATCTGCCGCGCCTGGCCGCCTCGTCCGACGTCAAGGTGCTGCAGACCAACGAATTGCGCACGGTTATCTTCGCGCTGAACCTCAAGGACACGCTGTTCGAGAGCGACGTGAAGGACAAAAACCCGCTCAAGGACATCCGCGTCCGCGAGGCGCTCTATCGCGCCATCGACATCGACGCGGTGCAGAAGCGCGCCATGCGCGGCCTCTCGCGCAACACCGGCGCGCTGATCGCGCCCGCCATCCCCGGCTACGAGCCGTCACAGGACATCCGCCTGCCCTTCGATCTCGACGGAGCCAAGAAGCTGCTCGCGGCGGCGGGCTACCCCAACGGCTTCTCCTTCCAGATGAACTGCCAGAGCGACGGCCTCGTCAACGAGGAGGAGTTTTGCCAGGCGGTCGCCGCGATGTGGTCGCGCGCCGGGCTGAAGCCCAATCTCAGCCTCGGCCCGCGCAGCCAGCAGACGCCCAAGCGCGTCAAGGGCGAGTTCGACGTGATCTCCTTCGGCTGGGCCAACGAGCCGATGATCGACGCCTATTCGATCCTGATTCAGGTGATGCGCTCCAAGAGCGGCTCGGGCGGCGTCTTCAACTGGGGCAATTGGGGCGATCCGCGCATCGACGCGCTGATCGACAAGGCCGGCGTCGAGCTCGACAATGCCAAGCGCATTCCGATGATGATGGAGGCGCTGAAGATCGCCAAGGCCGAGCACCTGTTCATCCCGCTGCACCAGCAGCCGATGGCCTGGGCGATGCGGAACACGGTGGCCCAGACCGTGCAGGCCTCCGACAACAAGCCGCGGCTCTGGCTGACGACGTTGAAGTAAGGGCTTTCGTCTCCCTCCGCCGTCATCCTGGACAAGCCGCGTAGCAGCGCAGCTCCAGGATCCATCATAGGGCACCGTCGTCGCTCCATGATGGATCCGGGCACGACCTTCGGTCGCCCAGGATGACGGCGAGGGTTTGATAGCCGTCGAGCCACTCGGCCGACGTGCCGTTACGCATCCTCAGGGAACCACCCAGATGCCGGCCTTCCTCCTCAAGCGCCTCCTGAACGCGGCCGGCGTCATGCTCGCGGTGGCGTTCATTGCCTTCCTGATCTTCCGTTTCGTCGGCGACCCCGTCGAACTGATGCTGAACGAGCAGGCGAGCCAGGCGCAACGCGACGAACTGCGCGCCCGGCTTGGCCTCGACAAGGGCCTTGTGCTGCAATTCGCGACCTTCGCCGGCAATGCCGTCAGGGGCGATTTCGGCATTTCCTACCGCAACCAGCAGGAGGTCTTCACGCTGATCTCCGAGCGCTTCCCGGCGACCTTCGAGCTCGTGCTGGTCGCGACCTTCCTGTCGCTCGCCATCGGCATCCCGCTTGGCGTCTATACTGCCATCAAGCGCGACAGCCTTCTCGCCAAGGCGCTGCAGTTCATCTCGGTGCTCGGAGTCTCGCTGCCGAGCTTCGCGCTCGGCATCCTGTTCATCCTGACCTTCTCGGTGACGCTGCAATGGCTCCCGGCCTTCGGCCGCGGCGAGACCGTGCAGCTCGGCTGGTGGTCGACCGGCTTCCTGACCGCGTCCGGACGCAAGGCGCTGATCCTGCCCGGCGTCACGCTCTCGCTGTTCCAGATCACGCTGGTGATGCGGCTGGTGCGGGCCGAGATGCTGGAGACGATGCGCACCGACTTCATCCGCTTCGCCCGGGCGCGCGGACTGACGACGCGCGCCGTCCATTTCCGCCATGCCTTGCGCAACTGCCTGATGCCGGTGATCACGGTGACCGGCCTGCAGATCGGCAACCTGATCGCCTTCGCGCTGGTGACAGAGACCGTGTTCCAGTGGCCCGGCATGGGGCTTCTGTTCGTCCAAGCCGTCACCTTCGTCGATATCCCGGTGATGGCGGCTTATCTGATCGTCGTCTCCTTCATCTTCGTCTCGCTGAACACTTTGGTCGACCTGACTTATGCATGGGTCGATCCACGCCTGCGTGAGGATGCCTTGTCGGGAGCCGCAAATGCCCGCTGAGACGATTGCGAAATCCTCATATCTGCGCCGCTTCCTCGACAGCGACATCGGCTGGAGCTTTCGCCGGACACCGGCGGCCTGGTTGTCGGCCCTCATACTGGCGCTTCTGTTGTTCACGGCCTTCTTCGCCCCGCTGATCTCAGCCCAAAACCCGCACGATCTCGCGCAGATCTTCATCGACAAGGCTGAAATCCCGCCGATCTGGAACAAGGATGGCGAATGGCCCTTCCTGCTCGGCACCGACCCGCAAGGGCGCGACGTGCTCTCGGCGATCCTCTACGGCACGCGGGTTTCGCTGATCATTGGTATCGCGGCCGTCATCGTTTCGATGGGCATCGGCGTAACGCTTGGCCTCGTCGCCGGCTTCTATGGCGGGCGCATCGACAACCTGCTGATGCGGCTCGGCGACACCGTGCTCTCGATCCCGACTTTGCTGATGGCGATCCTGGTCTCGGCTATCTTCCGGGAACTGCTGCCGCCGGCTTTGCGCGAGCCCTTTGCGGCGGTCGTGCTGGTGATGTCGATCTCACTGACCAACTGGGTGCAATACGCCCGCACCGTGCGCGCCTCGACCATGGTCGAGCGCCGCAAGGAGTATGTGCTGGCCGCCCGCATCATCAGGGTGCCGGCGCGGCGCATCATGGCGCGCCACATCCTGCCCAACACGCTGACCCCGGTGATGGTCGCTGCCACGCTGAACCTCGGCCTCGCCATCCTCTCGGAGGCGACCCTGTCTTTCCTTGGCGTCGGGATGCCGATCACGCAGCCTTCGCTGGGCACCCTGATCCGCATCGGCAATCAGTACCTGTTCTCCGGCTCATGGTGGCTGATCGTCTTCCCTTCGCTTCAGCTCGGCCTCATCGTGCTCAGCGTGAACCTGCTCGGCGACTGGCTGCGCGACGCTCTGAACCCGAAGCTGAGGTGATAACGATTTCCTCGACGACTCTCCCGTCACGGTCGGGCTTGTCCCGACCGTCCACGTCTTCGTTCGTCGAGCCCTATGCCGAAGACGTGGATGCTCGCCACGAGGGCGAGCATGACGGGGGAGGCCACAGAACAGAACGAAGGAAACGCCCGCGATGACCGCCTCCCTCCTGCTCAAGAACATCCGCCCTTATGCCGGCGCTGCCGTCGATATGCTGATCGAGAACGGCAAGATTGCGCAGCTCGCACCAAACCTCGCTTCACCCGCCGGCGTCGCGGTCGAGGACGGCAAGGGCGAGATCGTCATCCCCGGTCTGGTCGAGGCCCACACCCATCTCGACAAGAGCCTCTGGGGCCAGCCCTGGTATAAAAACGAGGTCGGCGCGCGCCTGATCGACAAGATCGACAATGAGCGCATGAACAAGAAGCGTCTCGGTATCGAGCCGGCCCGCCAATCCGCCCGCCAGAGCATCCAGTCGTCGCTGAAGGGAACGACCCATATCCGCAGCCATGTCGATGTCGATACCGAGCATGGCATGTGGGGCGTCGAAGGTGTGATGGAGACGCGCGACGCCTATCGCGACATCGTCGACATCGAGCTCGTCGCCTTCCCGCAATCGGGTCTGCTCTGCCGGCCCGGCACGCTCGAACTGCTCGACCAGGCGATGCAGGCCGGCTGCGAGATCGTCGGCGGGCTGGACCCCTGCGCCATCGACCGCGACCCCAAGGGCCATCTCGATGCCGTCTTCGCGCTCTGCCAGAAATTCGGCAAGCCGCTCGACATCCATTTGCACGAGCCCGGCGAGATGGGCGCCTTCTCGACCGACCTGATCATCGAACGCACCCGCGCGCTCGGCATGCAGGGCAAGGTCACGATCAGCCACGCCTTCTGCCTCGGCGCCGACCCGGTGCTGGTCGATCCGCTGATCGCCGGCCTCGCCGAACTCGACATCGCCATCATGACCACCGGCCCGGCAAGCCGTCCCGCGCCGCCGGTCAAGAAGCTGCTGCAGGCCGGCATCCGCGTCTGCTCGGGCTCGGACGGCATCCGCGACACCTGGGGTCCCTATGGCAATGCCGACATGCTGGAGCGCGCCATGTTCGTCGGCCTGCGCAACAATTTCCGCCGTGACGACGAATTGCGCCTGGCGCTCGACGTGTGCACTACGGAAGGCGCAAAGGTGATGGAGATCGCCGGCTACGGCATCGAGGCCGGCTGCAACGCCGATTTCGTCATCCTGCCGGGCGAGACCGTGGCTGAGGCGTTGGTGATGCGCGCGCCGCAGCGCCGTGTCGTCAAGGGCGGCAGGATTGTCGCGCGCGACGGCGTCTCGATCAGGACCGTGCCGTGACCCTGCGCGCCGCAAACCGCCCCGAGGGCCGTATCCTGCTGACCGCGCGCTGGCTCGTCGGCCATGTCGACGGGCGGCATCGGCTTTACGAGAATGGCGAGGTCGTCTTCGAGGACGGCGCGGTCGTTTTCGTCGGCCACGGCTTTCCGGGCGAGGTCTCCAAACGCATCGACTACGGCAACGCGCTGATCGGGCCGGGCTTCGTCGATCTCGACGCGCTCTCGGATCTCGACACCACGATCCTCGCCTATGACAACCAGCCGGCCTGGAAGAAGGGCCGCGTCTGGCCGCGCAGCTATCTCGAAGCCGGCCCCTATGAGATGTATTCGCGCGAGGAACTGGCCTTCCAGAAGAAGCACGCCTTCGCGACGCTGATCCGCAACGGCGTCACGACCGGGCTGCCGATCGCCTCGCTGTTCTATCGCGCCTGGGGCGAGACGCCCGAGGAGTTCCAGGACGCGGCCGAGGCTGCAGCCGCGCTGGGCTTTCGCGCCTATCTCGGCCCGGCCTATCGCACCGGCAATCAGGTCGTGGAGCCCGACGGGCGCATCACCACGCATTACGACGAGCCGCGCGGCCTCGCCGAACTCGACGCCGCGATCGATTTTTGCGAGGCGCATGAAGGCGCGGCCGGCGACCTGATCCGGACCATGCTGGCGCCCGACCGGATCGAGACCTCGACGGCCGAACTGCTGCGCCGCACGGCTGACGCCGGCCGGGCGCTGAAGGTGCCGGTGCGCCTGCATTGCTGCCAGTCGAAGATCGAATACGACCTCGTACTGGCCCAGCACGGCATGAGTCCGCCGGAATGGCTGGCGAGCCTCGGCTTTCTGAACGAGCGCAGCCTGCTCCCCCATGGCACCGTCGTTTCGGGCAGTCGCCTAGTTGCGCGGCCGGGGCGCGACCTCGAGATCATCCGCGATGCCGGGGCCGCGATCGTCCACTGCCCGCTGGTTTCCGGCCGGCACGGCAACGCGATCGACCATTTCGGGCGCTATCGCGAGATGGGGCTCAAGATCGGCATGGGCACTGACACGAGCCCGCCCGACATGATCATGAACCTGCAGGTCGGGATGATCCTGGCGCGGACCATCGCCGGCAGCGTCTCCGCCGTCCGCAGCGAGGATTACTACGATGCGGCGACCATCGGCGGCGCCGATGCGCTCGGCCGGCCCGATCTCGGCCGGCTTCAGGCCGGCTCGCGCGCCGACATCACCGTGTTCGATCTCGACCGGCCCCATCTTGGCCAAATCATCGATCCCGTTCAGACCATGCTGCTCGCCGGCCATGGCCGCGATTTTGCGACGGTGATCATCGACGGGCGCTTCGTGATGGAGGACCGCCTGATCCCCGGCATCGACGAGGCCGCCGACAAGCTTCGGGCGCAAAAACAGTTCGAGGGCGTGATGGCGCGCTATCCGCAACGCACCCATGGCAATCCGCCGATGAGCGAGATCTTCTCGTCGAGCTATCCGATTGAGCGCGCGGAGGTGCCGGCATGACCGCTTCGGGCCCGCTGCTCTCGGTTCAGGATCTGCGCATCGTCTTCGACGGCCGGCACGGTCCGCTGACGGCGCTGGACGGCGTCTCCTTCGAGATCGCTCCGGGCGAGATCCTGGGCGTCGTCGGCGAATCCGGTGCCGGCAAGTCGCTGACCGGCACGGCGGTGATCGGCCTGCTCGACCCGCCCGGCCGGATCGCCGGCGGAGAGATCAGACTCGACGGCCAGCGCATCGATAATCTGCCGGCCGAATCGATGCGCAGGCTGCGTGGCCGCCGTATCGGCGCGATCTTCCAGGATCCGTTGACCTCGCTGCACCCGCTGCTGAGCGTCGGAGATCAGCTCGTCGAGACGATCACGACGCATCTTCCGGTCGGCAGGGTGGAGGCGCGGGCAAAGGCGCTTAGCCTGCTCAAGGAGGTCGGCATACCCGCAGCCGAGACCCGGATCGACCAGTATCCGCACCAGTTCTCCGGCGGCCTGCGCCAGCGCGTGGTGATCGCGCTGGCGCTCTGCGCCGAGCCGCAGCTGATCATCGCCGACGAGCCGACGACCGCGCTCGACGTCTCGATCCAGGCCCAGATCACGACGCTGCTGAAGCGGCTCTGCCGCGAGCACGGCACGGCGATCATGCTGGTCACGCACGATATGGGCGTCATCGCCGAGACCGCCGACCGGGTCGCGGTGATGTATGCCGGGCGCATCGTCGAGATCGGCCCGGTCGAGGAGGTCACGCGCCGGCCGCGCCACCCCTACACCGCCGGCCTGATGGCCTCGATACCGAGCGTCCACACCCGCAACGCCGTGCTGAACCAGATCGACGGCTCGATGCCGCGGCTGAACGCGATCCCGCCGGGCTGTTCCTTCAATCCGCGCTGTGGCGCGGCGACGCCGTTCTGCTGCGACCACAAGCCCGGCCTGCCCGTGGCGGCCCATGCCGCGGCCTGCCATTTCCCCTTGCTGGAGCCGGCGCATGCGTGATCCGGCCGCCATTCTGGAGGTCGCCTCCGCCTCCTGCCGCTTCGATGTTTCGGCGCCCGCGCTGTCGCGGCTGATCTCGCGCGAGCCGCGCCGTATCCTGCGTGCCGTCGAGGATGTCTCCTTCACGGTCGCGCGCGGCACGACTTTCAGCATCGTCGGCGAGTCCGGCTGCGGAAAATCGACGCTGGCGCGCATGGTCGTGGGTCTCCAGCGCCCGACGCAAGGCGCGCTGCATTTCCGCGACATCACCCGCAGCGACGGCACGATCGGCCCGCCGCGCGTGCAGATGATCTTCCAGGATCCTTACGCCTCGCTCAATCCACGCTGGCGCGTCGGCGACATCATCGCCGAGCCGATCCGCGAGCTGGGCTTGCGCCCCGACGAAGCCTCGACGCTGCAACGCGTCGGCGACCTGCTCGAGATCGTCGGCTTGTCGCGCACGGACGCGAGCCGCTATCCGCATGCCTTCTCCGGCGGTCAGCGTCAGCGCATTTCGATCGCGCGCGCGCTCGCCACCGAGGCCGATTTCCTCGTCTGCGACGAGCCGACCTCGGCGCTCGACGTCTCGGTCCAGGCCCAGATTCTCAACCTGATGGTCAGGCTCCAGAAAGAGTTCGGCCTGACCTATCTCTTCATCAGCCACAATCTCTCGGTGGTCCGGCACATGTCGGACCATCTCGCGATCATGTATCTCGGCCGCTTCGTCGAGAGCGGCCCGGCCGAGGAGGTCTTCGCCGATCCGCGCCACCCCTATACGCGGCTGCTGCTCGACACGATCCCCGATGTCGAAAAGCCGAACCGCGAACGCCGGCCGATGTCTGGCGAAGTGCCGAGCCCGATCGCTCCGCCGCTGGGCTGCAGCTTCCATCCGCGCTGCGCCATCGCGGTCGAACGCTGCCATGGTGAGCGGCCACAGCTTCACGCAGCCGGCGGCGTCGAGCTCGCATGCCATCTCGGCTGACAGGCCCGTCGCTCCCGATCAGGCGTCGAACAGGGTCGGCAGCGGGTAGCCGGGCTTCTGGATCGGCGATTTGATGACGATGTAGCTGAAATACTTGGAAATGCCGAGATTGCGGTCGAGCAGCGTCTCGATCAGCGACTGGTAATGCGTCAGGCCGCGCGTCACGAACTTGACCAGATAATCATAGCCACCACTGACCAGGTGGCATTCGACGACTTCGTCGACGCGCCGCAGCGCGGTCTCGAAGCGGATGAAATACTCCTTGGTGTGGTCGGCCAGCGTGATCTCGGTGAAGACCGTGATGGTCTCGCCGAGCTTCTGCAGGTTGATCACCGCGCTGTAGCCGGAGATGAAGCCGGCCTGCTCCAGCCGCTTGACCCGCAGCAGGCACGGGCTCGGCGACAGGCCCACCGCATCGGCCAGCGTGACATTGGTCATCCGGCCGTTGGCCTGCAGCGCGACCAGGATCTTCATGTCGATGCGGTCGAGGCGCACGCCTGGTGTCACGACGAAAATCCCCAAAGCCAAGGCGCGCCGCCCGGGCGCACCCGTCAGAAGCCGCCCTGGTTCGAAAGCCTAGAGCATTGCGCGAAAAAGTGGGAACCGGTTTTTCGCAAAGGCAGGGCTCCCGATATTTTAGGTCGATGCGGTTGCTTCCGGCAAAGCGAGGATCATGCCGCGACGCTCGTGCCCCAGCGCAGGCTGGCCTTGATCTCGGGGATCGCGAGCATGTCGTCCAGCGTCTGGCGCAGGCGGTCGACGATCAGGTCGATCTCGCTGTCGCTGCAGCAGAGCGGCGGAGCGAGCCCTATGATGTCGTCGGCGAAGGCGCGGAAGATCACGCCATTGGCGTAGCCGCGCGCGAAGAGATGCTCGGACAGCCTGGCCTCGCGCGGGAAACGCTCCTTGGCCTGCTTGTCGGCGACGAGTTCGACGCCGGCCAGCAGGCCCCGCGCGCGGACTTCGCCGACGAGCGGGTGGTCGGCGAGTTCGGCTAGCTTCGCTTCGAAATGCGCGCCGGCGCGCTGGCCGTTGGCGAGAATGCCGCCTTCGTCATAGAGCCTGAGCACTTCCAGTGCGACGGCGGCGCTGACCGGGTGGCCGGAATAGGTCTGGCCATGGCCGATAGGCGCGCCCGCCGGCGCATTGTCGGCGATGGTGCGGAACATGGTTTCGCTGATGGCGAGCGCACCCAACGGCGCATAGCCGGAGGTCAGCCCCTTGGCCATGGTCATCATATCCGGCACGACGCCTTCGGCTTCGCAGGCGAACATCGGCCCGGTACGGCCAAAGCCGGTGATGACCTCGTCGGCCAGGAAGAGGATGTCGAGTTCGCGTGCGGTTTCCCGCATCGCCTTGAGCCAGCCGCGCGGCGGCACGACGACGCCGCCCGAGCCCTGGATCGGCTCGCAGAAGAAGGCGGCGACATTGTCGGGGCCGAGTTCCTCGACCTTGGCGCGCAGCGCGGCCACGCTGGACGCGATCACGCTCGCATCGTCGCCGCCCACCGGATTGCGATAGGGGTAGGGCGAGGCGATGTAATGCTGGACATGGGCCGGAAAATCGAAATTCAGGTGGAAGGACGGCAGCGCTGTGACGCCCGCGCCGGTCGACGAGGAGCCGTGATAGCCGCGCTCCAGCGAGATGATCTGCTTCTTCGTCGGCCGCCCGGTGACGTTGTAATAGTAGCTGATCAGCCGCAGCGCGCCGTCGACCGCGTCCGATCCGCCGAGCGAGAAATAGATGTGGTTGAGGTCTCCCGGCGTCAGCTCCGCAAGCTTGGCGGCCAGCCGGATGGTGGGCTCGCTGCCGAAGCTGAAATAGCCGGTCGCATAGGGCAGTTCGCGCATCTGCGCGGCGGCCGCCTCGACGATGCTTTCATGGCCATAACCGACATTGACGCACCATAGTCCGGCGAAACCATCGATCAGCTCATGGCCGTCGATGTCGGTGATGAAGGCGCCGCGCGCCGATTTCATGATGGTGACGCCGCGCTTTTCGTGACCGGCCCAGGAGGCGACGGGGTGGACCCAATGCTTGCGGTCGAGGGCTTCGAGAGAATTGACGGTCATGGCGCTGCCTTGGATGAACGAAGGGGGAAAGTGATGGCGGCGGGTCAGCCTGCGGCAGCCTGCATATGGGCGTCGCGGCGGATGCCTGGCCGCGCCATCTGTGCTTCCTCGCGCAGATAACGGCCTGGTGTGACGCCGCAGATCGTCTTGAAATGGCGCGACAGATGGCTCTGGTCGAAGAAGCCGGCCTCGGAAGCCGCGAGCGCCGGCGGCATGCCTTCGCGCAACAGCGTCTTGGCATGGCGGATGCGGCGATGGCAGATGAAGCGGTGCGGGGTCATGCCGACCTGGCGGCGAAACACCGTGACGAAGCGGCAGACACTGAGCCCGGCGAGCACCGCGAGGTCGTCGAGATAGACGCTCTCGGCAAAATGCCGCTCGATATGGCCGAGAGCGCGCTGGATTCCCGGATTGACCCGCGCAGGCTGCGTCTGCCCGTTCTCAGGAGTTGGCTCGTGCATGGAGCGGTTCTCTCTCGCCGACGGCACATGCCGCCTGTTGCCCGCAAGAGTAGAACCCGCTCGCCATGCTGTCGGCAGCCGACTATGCGCTTGCGCGCTATCACCTGCGCAATTGGGCCGGGTCGGCGGCACAAGATGCCGTGGCTGGAACCGGTCTAGTAACCGCGGCTGCGGTCGACCAGCCCGAACAGCGGCTCGCCGGCGCGGTGCCGTCGGAGATTGTCGAGCACGACCTCCACCGCCGTTTCCGGCTGGGTCATGCTGGCGATATGCGGCGTGATCAGCACGCGCGGGTCGCTCCAGAGCGGATGTCCGGCGGTCAGCGGCTCGGGGTCGGTGACATCCAGCACCGCCGACGAGATCTGGCCGCTATCGAGCGCCGCCAGCAGCGCGTCCTGATCGAGATGGCCGCCGCGCCCCGAATTCAGCAGTCTTGCGCCATGCGGCAGGCGGGCGAAGAGTTCCGCGTTCAGCATGCCGCGCGTCTCCCCGGTCAGCGGCAGCAGGCAGACGAGGATGTCGCTGCGGCCGAGGAAAGCGTCCATTTCGTCGGGGCCGGCATAGCAGGCGATGCCCTCGATCTCGCGGCGCGTGCGGCTCCAGCCCGCGACCTGGAAACCGAAGCCGGCGAGCTTGCGGCAGGCCGCTTCGCCGAGCTGGCCGAGGCCGAGCACGCCGACGCGACGGCTCGACGCCGGCCAGACCCTGATCTGCTCCCAGATTCCCGCACGCTGCTGGGCGATGTAGGGCACGAGATCGCGATGCAGCGCCAGCACCGACATGGTGACGTATTCGACCATGCCGTCGACGATGCCGGGCTCGACCATTCGCACGATCGGCAACTCGGGCGGCAGCTTCGAGAAATCGAACTGGTCGACGCCGGCGCCGACCGAGAACAGCAGTTCCAGGTTCGGGAAGCGCGCCATCATGTCGTCGGGGGGCATCCAGGCGGCGATGTAGCGGATCTCGCTCGCATCGCCGATATCGGGCCAGATCAGGAACGGCAGGTCCGGCGCCTTCTGCGCAAACAGCGCAGCCCATTCGGTGCCGCGAACCGGATCGGACTTGTAGAGAAACGCCATCGTTTTCGCCTGTATCCGTTCTTCAGCCGAGAGCCTGATTGACCAACCCGTAGAGGATGGCGGGCCCGGTCGCGAGAGGCTTGTCGCCGCGCACCATGGTCGTGACCGGGCCAGCAAACTTCAGGCCGCGCTGCGTCGCCCAGGCGTCCAGCCCCGATGAGACGGGTATATCGATCCTGACGAACTGGCCCTGCTGCGCATGAAGCCAGTGGTCGATCAGGATGCGCGCCTGCGCGCTATCATTCGCGATGACTGGTCCGATGCTAAGGCCGCGCCCGAAGCGGCGCAGGATGCTGAAGCCGACGGGCATGCCGTCGCGCTCGAGCACTATCGCCTGGCCGCAGCCGAGCAGGACTTCCAGAAGCGGGCGGCGCGGCAAACCCGTCGCCTGCAGATCGAGCCGCTCCAGCAGCGGCAGATCGGCCATGCCCGCCGGACGCAGACGCTCTTGCGGGCTCAGGACCGGTGCGGCGAGGGCGGGGACGATGCCATGATGCTGGCGGACGCCGCCGCAGCTCACGAAGCCGAGCTTTTCATAGAGCGGCTCGCCGGCGACGGTCGCGTTCAGCAGCAGCGTGCGTCCGGCCGATTGTTCCAGCAGGCCCTGCATCAATCGCCTGCCGATGCCGCCGCCCTGGAGATCGGGCGAGACGATGATCATGCCGAGTGTGGCGTAGGTCTGCCCGTAAGGCCACCATAGCGCGGTCGCGACGATATCCTCGCCCCGCGTCGCGACGACCCCGCCGCCAAGGCCGATCGCCATCTGCCAATCCTCGACGCGATAGGGCCAAGACACGGCCTGGGACAGGCGCAATCCTCCTGCCGCATCGCGCAGTTCGATCGGGCGAAACGTCAGGGCCTCTTGAATGGCGACGACGGCGGACATGCTGGAACTCCGGCTCGAAGGCAACGGCAGGGCGACGATGCGCTCAGCCGACGACCTCCTGGACGACATAGAACTTGGCGACGGGTTCGTTGCCATCCCAGGCGCAATCAGCGCCATGGGCGACGAAGACGCTGTCCCCGGTCTCGACCCGCGTGACGCCGCCGTCGGCCCCGGTCAACTCGACGCTGCCGGAAACCAGATGCATCAGCTCGTTGACGCGATGCGGGCGCGAGATGCGCCGGTAGGGCGTCGAATCCCAGGTCCCGGCGCGAAACCGCGTCGCCTCGTCGGTGAAGGCGTTGAAGCTCCGGCATTGCGGCGTCGGCCCGACGAGCAGTTCGGCGCCCGGTGCGGCAGAGGGGGCAAGCGGGGCATCGGCTGCAAGCCTCGTCAGGCCGGGCGTGGCCGAAGTCTTGCCCGTCACGGCGCAGAAAACCCATTGCGCGCCCGCACCGGCATCGACCGAGAGGGCCGTTCCGTGCGCGATCACGCCGCCTTCGCCTGCTGCGAGCACCAACGTTTCGCCGCCGGGCTGCGACAGTCGAAGCCTGCCGGAGACGACTACGACGGCCTCCGTATGCGGGAAGGCTGCGATCTCCGACACGCCCGCGAAGCGGCATCGTCCCGCCGAAATGGCGTCTGGGCCTGTCCAGGCGATCTCACGAGCGGCGGCAAAGGGGTCGTCCTGTCCGAGCCTGCCCATGCGAAAGGGCGTCTCGACCGCGCCGCCACCGGCGCGGGCAAGGAGGAGAATTCCTGACGACATCGGCTTCCTGCTTCCGGGATTGCGAAGAGCCCGCAGTTACCCTCAGCGCGGGACTGAGGGATTGGACGCTCTTTTCGGACAGCGCCGAAGCGCCGCCTCGCTTACCGCGACAGAAAGAAGCGCAGCATCTCACGCGACGCGTCGGGGCCGCTGGCATCGGTGAAGCTGCCGCCGCCATCGCCACCCGACCAGGCATGCGCGCCGCCATGCACAAGCCAATGCTCCGCAAGCGCGCCGTCGTCAGCCCCATCGAGCAAGGTCCGTGTGACCTTTCGCCCATTGATGTGGCTGTCCGACGTCACTGCCGCGCTGCCGGGGTTCTGCGCCCGGACCCGGTCGAGAATTTGCTCGCCATTGGCGACGTGCACCGTGGCGTCGGCTCCGCCATGGAAGACGATCCTGCGGCTGCCGCCGGATGTCCTGCCGGCAGCTTTGGCTGGCCAGGACGGCTTTGCACCGCTCTTCATCGCGCCGAGCGCCGACATCACGTCACTGGCCGCGCCATGGGGCAGGCCGGAATGAATGCCGACGGCGGAAAACACCTCCGGATAGGTCGAGGCCAGCACGTCGGCCATTGCGCCGCCGGCCGACAGGCCCGCCGCGAAGATGCGCCTTCCGTCGACGCCGAACTCGGTTGCAAGCTCCTGCGCCAGACCCGCCAGCACAGCCGGTTCGCCCGCGCCGCGCTGCTGGTGGCGCGGGTCGAACCAGTTCCAGCAGCCCTGCGGATTGGCCGAGCGCGGCTGGTGCGGCCAGGCGACGATGACACCGAACTCGTCGGCCAACCGGTTCATCCGGGTTCCCAGTGCGAAGTCGTCCGGGTTTTGCGTGCAGCCATGCAGCATCAGCACGAGCGCCATCTCGCGGCCGGCGCGGTTGGTCGGGACGTAAAGCTTGTAGGCGATCGATCCCGCGGCGCCGCGATAGGTGCACGACACGAAGCGCTCATCGGCGGCGGGCGTCGTCGGAGCCTGTCGAGGGCGCGCTTCGTTGGCTTCCGCGAGCCCGCTGCGCAACACCTGCAGGACATCGCCGAGCCTGCGACGTCGGGGAGCCGTGAAGCCGACGGTATTGGGCTCGCCGGCCGCCGGGCGCTCGCGCTCCTCGGCCGGGCCGGCGCCAAGCGCGCGCTGGAGCACGGCGGTCGCGGCGGTGACGTTGGCCGTCTTCAGCAAGGTCATTGCATCGCCGATGGCGGTGCGCATGCGCGAAGTCATGGGCTATCCTTTTCGGAAGGGTCCGTGCAAGCGACTGGCCAGGGACGGCCTTTGCCGCTGCCGGCACGACCGGGAACGGCCATCGGCCCGGCTGGTTCCCGGGTCGGATCGTCGCGTCGCGATGGGGATGGTCGCAGGCAGCAGGCTCTTGAAGCCCGATGATTGTGGCGCGCTCAAGAACAGGCGTGCATCGGCGGCTGTCTCAGTCGGCGGCGAGAGCCGCGTCGAAGGCCGATTGCAGCATCTCGCGGCAGGCCTCGGCCTGCTCGCGCGCCGAGGGAATGCTGATGGCGCCGATGATGTCGGAGAGATCGCGCAGGGCGACATCGACGGCGGTCAGCAGATCGATCTCGCTATCCTCGCCATAGGCGCAACGCGACCTCGGAACCGGAAACTGCAACACATTACCCATAGGACACCCACACCCTCGAATCAGATGGGCAGTGTCGGATGGCCGCGTCAGGGAACGGTTAATTCGACCGTTCAAACTGCATTCTAGCCTGGGAATCAGGCTTTTGGCCGCTTGCGCTGCAGTCCCGAGCGCTTGCAATGGGCCACCAGTTCGCCCCGCTGGTTGTAGGCGCGGTGCAGGAAGACGACGATTCCGGCGTCGGGCCTCGACTTGCTGTCGCGGAGTTCGACGACCTCGGTCTCGACGCGAACCGTGTCGCCGTGGAACAGCGGCTTGGGGAAGCGCACCTCGTCCCAGCCGAGATTGGCGATCGCCGTGCCCAGGGTCGTGTCGCCGACGGAGATGCCGACCATCAGGCCGAGCGTGAAGGCGCTGTTGACGAGGCGCTGGCCGAATTCCGTCTCGGTCCTGCAATACTCCTCGTCGAGATGGAGATAGGCCGGGTTGTGGGTCACCGCACTGAACCAGACATTGTCCGCCTCGGTGATGGTGCGGCGAATCTCGTGCTTGAAGAGATGCCCGACCGTCAGGTCGTCGAAATAAAGCCCGGCCATGATGATCGTCCTCGTGCTGTCGGTGACATGAAGCGTTGGCCGGAGCGGCTCACGCGCCCTTGAAGCGGGGTGGCCGTTTCTCGGAGAAGGCGGTGGAACCCTCCTTGGCGTCGTCGCTGGTCTGGAGCAGGCGCAGCATCATCTGTTCCAGCCGAAGACCGGTCGCGAGATCGAGATCGCGGCTGCGTAGCGCCAGTTCCTTGGCGGCCTGGACGGCCAGCGGTGCGTTCTCGCTGATGCGCCTGGCGTAGTCGAGCGCCGTCGGCAGCACGTCTTCCGGCGCGACGATGCGATTGACCAACCCCCAGCGCTCGGCGGTGGCGGCGTCGATGCTGTCGCCGGTCAGGAGCATCTCCATCGCAATCGCATGCGGCAATTGCTGCACGAGCCGCTGCGTGCCGCCATTGGCGGGAAAGAGGCCACGCCTGACCTCGGAGACCGAAAATGTGGCATGGCTCGCGGCGACGCGGATGTCGGTCGCCAGCAGCAAGGTCATGCCGCCGCCGAGACAGGCGCCGTTGACCGCCGCGATCACCGGCTTCCAGATTTCCAGCCCGCGATTGAGCAATTGTCCGGCCTGCGTCAGCATCAGCTCGGCCAAGGGCGGCGGGTGCGCCGTGAAACTCTTGATGTCGGCGCCGGCGCTGAAGGCCTTGTCGCCCGCGCCGGTGATGACGGCGGCGAGGATCGCCGGGTTGTCGCGCACTTCGATCCAGGCCTTCGACAACGCGCCATAATGCGCGGCGTCCATGGCGTTACGCCGTTCGGGGCGGTTGATCGTGATGGTCGCGACCGCGCCGTCCTGAACAAGATCGATCGACATGTCCGTCTTTCCCGCGTGCCGCGGCTTCAGGCGATGGCGCGTGCGTCGCGCAGCGAGGCGATCTCACCAGCGGAAAAACCGAGTTCGCCCAGCACGTCGTCGGTATGCTGGCCGAGATTCGGCGGCGGCAGGCCGGGCTTGGCCGGCTCGCCATCGAAACGCACCGGCTGGCCGATGCCCTTCAGCGAGCCGCCGGTCGGATGTTCGTATTCCATCACGATCCCGCTGGCGGCGGTATGGGGATGGGCGAGCAATTGCGGCAGCGAGTTGATCGGCGAGCAGGGTATGCCGGCAGCCGACAAGGTCTGATGCCAATGGGCGACCGTGTTCGTCATCAGCGCCGCTCCCACGCGCGCCAGCGTCGCCGGGCGGTTGCGGACGCGGTCGGAATTGCTGCGGAAATCGGGATTGTCGACGATGTCCTGGAGGCCGGTTGCGGCGCAGAATTTTCGCCAGAGACTGTCGTTGGCGACGCCGATCATGATCGGCCCGTCCTTGGCCTCGAAGGCCTGATAGGGGCACAGCGATTCATGGCTTGAGCCGCATTTGGGCGGCTGCACGCCTTTTTCCCAATAGGTCTGCAGATTGTAGCCGAGCAGGCCCATGGCGGTGTCGTAGAGCGAGACATTGACCGTGCCACCCTCGCCGGTGACGGCGCGCTGGTACAGCAGCGCGAGGATGCCGCTCAGCGCATGCGTGCCGGTCATCTGGTCGATCGGCGAGATCGGGCTGCGGATATGGCCGCCGCTCTCGTCGCCGGTCAGCGCCATGACCCCGCAGAACGCCTGCAGGATAACGTCGTAGCCCGGCGCGTCGCGCATCGGGCCGGTCCGGCCGAACCCGGAGATGCTGCAATAGATCAGTTTCGGGTTGATCGCGCGCAGCGTTGCCGCGTCGATACCCAGCCGCTCGACCACGCCGGTGCCGAAGCTCTCGATGGCGATGTCTGCCTTGGCGGCGAGGCGGTGTACCACCTCCCGGCCCGCTTGCGTCTTGAGGTCGACGGCGACGCTGCGCTTGTTGCGGTTGGCGCTGAGGAAGACTGCGCCGAGGCCCGGCGCACGAAAGGGTGGCCAGCTGCGCGTGTCGTCGCCGGTCCCGAGCGCCTCCACCTTGATGACATCGGCCCCCATCTCGCCGAGATATTGCGCGCATAGCGGCCCTGCGAGCACCTTGGTGAGGTCGAGCACCCTCACGCCCTTCAGAGGTTTGGCCACGAAATCTCTCCTGCACCGGCGAGCGGCGCGTCCTGCAAGGTCCCGGTGGGAGCGGCGGGCGACCCGGCCTCGGCCGGGCTCATTTCTTCTCAATCTTGGCGATCTCGACGAGTTCGACCCAGCGTTTGGCGTCGTCCTCGACATAAGTCGCGAGTTCGGCCGGGCTGGTCGACAAAATCTCGGAGCCGATGCGGTCGACGAAGGCGATCATGTCGGGCTCGCGCAGCAGCGCGTTGAGCGCGGTGTTGAGCTTCTGCACAACCGCTGGCGGCGTGCCCGCCGGGGCGAAGGCCGCAACCCAGGCGACGATGTTGAAATCGGGCACGCCGAGTTCCATCAGCGTGGGCACGTCCGGCAGGGTCGGGATGCGCTTTGGGCCGGTGACGCCGAAAACCTTGAATTTCTTCTCCTGCAGCATGCCGAGCGCGCTCGCCGGATCGGGGAAGAATACGTCGATGCGTCCGCCGATCAGGTCGGTCAGCGCCTGCGGCGAGCCGCGATAGGGCACATGCACCATGTCGAAGCCCATCCGGGCCTTGAGCAGTTCGCCCGAGGCGCGGCTGCCGGTGCTGCCGCTGCCATAGGAGATGGCGGGGTTGGCAGCCCGGGCAGCCTTGACGAAGCCGGCGAAGTCGTCGGCCGGAAAATCGATCCGCGTCGCCAGGAAGAACGGAATCCGGATGATGCCGCCGACCGGGGCGAAATCCTTCTTCGGATCATAGGGCAGCTGGCGATAGATGCTGGGATTGGCCGAGTGCGTCGTGTTGGTGGTGACGAGCAGGGTGTAGCCGTCGGGCGCCGATCCGGCGACGTGGCGGGCGGCGATGATCCCGTCCGCTCCGGCCTTGTTCTCGACGAGGAAGTTCTGGCCGAGCAGGCGTCCCAGCCCCTCGCCGACCTTGCGTGCGACGGCGTCGGTCGCGCTGCCGGCGGGAAAGGGCACGACGATGGTGACCGGCCGCTGCGGCCAGGCTTCCCCCTGCGCCAGCGCGCCCGTGGCGACGGCGAGCAGCGTGGCGGCGAGCAGCACGGTCCTTGCGATGAATCGGGTCATGAACGGCTCTCCCTGACGTTTCTTGTTTCGCGCCCGGCTCAGGCCAGTGCGTGGGCTCTGGAGGTAGCGTCTGCGATCGTGGGCGCGCCGAGGCTGAAACCGCGATAGCCTTCTGCCGCAACCGTGTCGCAGATCTGCCTGTAGGCGCCGACGCCGCCGATATAGGGCATGAAGATGCGCGTCTTGCCGGGGATGTTGGCGCCCATGTACCAGGAGTTGGCCTGCGGATAGAGCGTGCGGTGCGCGACCTCGTTGACGTGGGCGACCCAGTCGTCCTGCGCCTTCGTCTCGGGCTCGATCGTCGCAGCGCCGGCTTCGCGCAGATGGGCGATGCAGGCCGCGATCCAGTCGACATGCTGCTCGATCGAGACGATGACGTTGCTCAACACCGAGGGGCTGCCCGGCCCGGTCACCATGAACAGGTTCGGGAATCCGGCGCTCATCAGGCCGAGATAGGTGCGTGGTCCCGCCGCCCATTCCTGTCGCAGCAGGCGGCCGTCGCGCCCGGCGATGTCGACGGCGTTCAGCGCGCCGGTCATGGCGTCGAAGCCGGTGGCGAAGACGATGGCGTCGAGCGGATAGTCTTGGCCTGCGACCCTGAGCCCGGTTTCGGTGACGCGCTCGATCGGGGCGTTGCGCAGATCGACGAGCGCGACATTGTCGCGGTTGAACGTCTCGTAATAATCGGTGTCGACGCAGATGCGCTTGGTCCCGAGCGGATGGTCGTGCGGCAGCAGCGCCTGCGCGACCTCCGGCCTTGAGACGGTCTCGCAGATCTTGTCGCGGACGAAGTCGGCGGCGGTATCGTTTGAAGTCTTCTCGACAAGGATGTCGTTGAACGAATGCAGGAAGTTCGCGCCGCCCTTCCGCCAGCGCCGCTCGTATTCGGCCCGCCTTGCGTCGTCCTCGACCTGCAGCGCGCCCTTGTCGCTGAACTCGTAGATCGTGCCCGAGCGCGTCTCCTCGCGCGCCCGTCGGCGCAGCGCCGCATAATCCTGTTTCCAGGACTGCTCGTATTCCTCGGTCATCGCCCAGTTGCGGGCCGGAACGCTGAAATTCGGCGTGCGCTGGAAAACCGTGAGGTGCTTGGCCTGCGCGGCGATCGGCGGGATCGACTGGATCGCCGAGGAGCCCGTGCCGACGACGCCGACGTTGAGCCCGGAGAAATCGACGCCGCCATGGGGCCAATGGCCGGTGTGGTATGTCTTGCCGGTAAAATCGGCCATGCCCGGGAAGTCCGGCACGCGCGCGGCCGAGAGGCAGCCGGTCGCCATGACGCAGAAGCGGGCCGTGGCTTTCGCGCCGGCTTGCGTCGTGGCGGTCCATTCGCCGACGGCCTCGTCATAGGCGACGGAGACGATCTTCGTGTCCAGCACGATATCGCGGCGCAGGTCGAAGCGATCCGCGACATGGTTGATGTAGCTCAGGATCTCAGGCTGCGCGGCGAAGCGCTCGCTCCAGCGCCAGTCCTGCTGCAACGCCTCGTCGAAGGAGTAGGAATACTGCATGCTCTCGACGTCGCAGCGCGCGCCGGGATAGCGGTTCCAGTACCAGGTACCGCCGACATCGGACGCCGCCTCGAACACCCGCACGGAGAAGCCAAGGCCGCGCAGGCGGTGCAGCATATAGAGCCCGGAGAAGCCCGCGCCGACGACGATGACGTCAAAATGCCCGCCGTCTCCGCGCGTCGATGCGTCTGGCTTCGCATGGGTCATGACATGTCTCCTGTCCCTTCGCAGCGGCGTTGCCCCGCCATCTTCGATCGACAGGCTAGCGCAAAAACGAAAATGGTCAAACCATTTGACGATTTGTTGCCGGGCGCGCTAACGCTAGCGAAACCCGGCCTCAGGCCGGCGCGCAAGAGAGGCTGACATGAAGCTGCGTTCCATGTTGTTCGTCCCGGCTGACAGCGAGCGGAAATTCGCCAGGGCGCAGGGCAGCGGGGCCGACGCCCTGATCCTCGACCTCGAGGATTCGGTTGCGCCGGGCCGCAAGCCGGTGGCGCGCGAGATGGTGCAGGAGATGCTGGGGGCGTCCGGCGAGCGGGGCTGGAGCTTCTTTGTACGCATCAACGCGCTCGATACCGGCATGGCGCTGGAGGATCTGAGCGCGGTCGTGAAACCCGGTCTGGACGGCGTCATGGTGCCCAAGGCCAATGGCGCGGCCGACATCGTCCGCATCGGCCACTATCTCGACGCGCTGGAGACGCGCAGCGGCATGGTGCGCGGCACGGTCAAGATCGTCGTCGTCGCGACCGAGACCGCCACGGCGATGTTCAACCTCGGCAGCTATGCGCCGGCCCATGAGCGGCTCGCCGGCCTGACCTGGGGCGCCGAGGACCTCGGCGCGGTCGTGGGCTCCAGCGTCAACAAGCAGCCCGACGGCGACTGGACGCAGCCCTATCGCGTCGTGCGCTCGCTGTGCCTGTTTGCCGCCGCCGCCGCCGAAGTCGCCCGCATCGACACGCTCTACGCCGATTTTCGCGATCCCGCCGGGCTGGAGGCAAGCTGCCGCGCCTCGCAGCGCGACGGCTTCACCGGACGCATCGCGATCCACCCCGATCAGGTCGAGACGATCAACCGCTGCTTCTCGCCTTCCGCCGAGGATCTGGCGCAGGCGAGGCGCATCGTCGCCGCCTTCGATGCCGATCCCGGCATCGGCACGATCGGCATCGACGGCAAGATGTACGATATCCCCCACCTCAAGCTGGCGCGCGCGATCGTCGCGGCAGCCGGCGAAGGCTAGGCCTCGCCGAGCAGCTCCTGCGTATGCTCGCCCAGATGCGGCGGTTGGCGGCGCAGGCAAGCCCGCCAATCGCTCCAGTCGCCGGCCGGGCGGATCAGGCGCAGGCTCTCGCCATCGGCCTGCACGGTTTCCTCGAAGAAGCCGGTCGCGAGCAGATGCGGGTCGTTGCGCAGGCTTTCCAGCGAGCGCATCGCGATGGCGCTGAGCCCGGCGGCGCGCAGGATCTCCAGCCACTCCGCGGTCGGGCGCTGGCGCGTCACCGCGCTGATCATCGCAAAAAGCTCTTCGGCATGGTGCAGCCGCGCGGTCATGTCGACGAGCCGCCTGTCCTTCGACAGATCGGGGTCGCGGCCGATCACCTTGAGGAAGCTGCGCCACTGGGCGTTGGTGTAGATCATGCTGCAGATATGGCCGTCGCTGGTCGGGAACGGGCCGCGATCGCGCACCATCAGGCGGGGATAGCCCATCGGCCCGCGCGGCGGCGCGAAGGTCTCGCCAAACAGGTGATCGCCGAAGAGCAGGCCGGCCAGCGTCTCGAACATCGGCACGCCGAGTTCGCAGCCAAGCCCCGTGCGCTCACGCCGGAACAGAGCGGCCGTGATCAGCCCGAAACCGTAGATGCCGACCGTCCTGTCGGCGAGGTTGGCCGGGACATAGCGCGGCTGGCCGTCGGTCGTCTTGCCCATCAGGTCGGCAAGGCCCGAGATCGCCTGGATCAGATCGTCGAACGCGCCGTATTCGGCATAGGGTCCGCCTTGGCCGAAGCCGAACAGGCCGGCATAGATCAGGCGCGGGTTGACGGCGGCCAGGGCGTCATAGCCCAGCCCGAGGCGTCCCATCGCCTGCGGGCGCATCGAATGGACGAAGACATCGGCATCGGCGACGAGGCGCAGCAGGGACTGGCGTCCTTCCGGCGTCTTCAGGTCGATGACAACGCTGCGCTTGTTGCGGTTGAGATGGAGGAAGAGCGGGCCGCGATCGGAGCCCTCGCCGGCGCCGACCCGGCGCAGCACATCGCCCTCGGGCGGCTCGACCTTGATCACGTCCGCGCCGAGATCGGCCAGCATCTGCGTCGCCAGCGGCCCCATCACGATCGCGGTCAGGTCGATGACGCGGACGCCGTCGAGCGGCGCTGGCCCTTGCCGTGCAGCGCCGCTCACGAGGCGACGCGCACGAGCTGCTTGCCGAAATTGCGGCCGGACATCATGCGCAGGAAGGCCTCGGGCACGCGCTCGAAGCCGTCGAGCACGTCTTCCCGGGTCTGCAGCTTGCCGTCGCGATGCCAGAGGCCGAGCCGGGCCATGGCCTCGTCGCGGCGGTGCCACCAGTCGAACACCACCAGCCCCTGGATCATGGCGCGCGTCACGATCAGCCGCGACGACGCGCGCAGCCCGATATCCTCCTGCTCGAAATCATTGGCGAGCGCGATCCGTCCGCAGATCACGACGCGGGCCGCAACCGCGAGATTGCGCAGCACGGCATCGTGGATCGGCCCGCCGGTGTTGTCGAAGAAGACGTTGACGCCACCCGGCGCAAGCGCCGCGATCGCGCCGGTGATGTCGTTGGTGGTCTTGTAGTTGATGGTTTCGTCGAAGCCGACCGAGCGGCACCAGGCGAGCTTGTCGTCGGAGCCGGCGATGCCGATGACGCGAGCGCCGCAGAGCTTGCCGATCTGCCCGACGATCTGCCCGACCGCGCCCGACGCCGCCGAGACGACCAGCGTGTCGCCGGGCCTGGGCCGGCCGATCTCCATCAGGCCGATATAGGCTGTCAGGCCGGGCATGCCGAGCCAGGACAGGGTCGCCTGCGGCGGGGCAAGCGTCGGATCGACCTTGTTGACCCTGGCCGCGCCCGGCAGGTCCGGCGTCAGGACGGCATATTCCTGCCAGCCGAAGCTCATCGCCTCGGCGATCTCGCCGCGCTTCCAGTCGGGATGGTTGGAGGCCACGACCTCGCCGACGCCGCCCCCTTGCATCACCTCGCCGACCGAGACGCCCTTGGCGTAGTTCGCCGAGGGGCTGATGCGGCCGCGCATATAAGGGTCGAGCGAAAGCCATTGCGTTCTGACCAGGATCTGGCCGGGGCCGGGCTGCGGCATCGCCGCCTCGTGTAGGTTCCAGGTGTCGAGATCTGCTTCGCCGCGCGGATGGGAGGCGAGACGCCATTGGCGGTTGGTCATGGCGGGCTCCTGCTCGGCCGGTTCTTGCAACACCAATGAACCACGACCGTCATTCCGGACAAGCGGCGAAGCTGCGCGGATCCGTAATCCATCGTCGAGCGCCGCAGCCTTACGATGGATTTCCGGGTCTACCCTGCGCTGCGCCCGGAATGACGCGCGTTCTGTGCCGACTGGAACACAGCTTCCAAACCGCGCTCAGCCCTTGACCAGCGGGCACGCCGCCGGATCGGCCTTCTGGAAGGCTTGCTCGCCGGGGATCATGGAGAGCTGCTCGTAGAGGTCCCATTCGCCCTTGGAGACAGCCGGTGTCTTGACCCGGAAAACGTACTGGTCGCGGATGACGCGGCCGTCCTCGCGGATCTTGCCATTCTTCGTCATGAAGTCGTTGATCGGCGTTTCCTTCATCTTCGCCGCGACCTTGGCGGTGTCGTCGGCCCCGACTGCCTGAACCGCCATGAGATAATGCATCACCGCGCCATAGGCGCTGGCCTGAACCATGTTGGGCATCTTTTTGAAGCGCTCGAAATAGCGCTTGGAAAAGGCCCGCGTCTCGTCGGTCTGATCCCAGTAGAATGGCGCGGTTACGAGCAGCCCCTGCGCCGATGGCAGGCCGATGCCCTTCACGTCGTGGAGCGTCAGGCTGAGCCCCGCCAGCTTCTGCTTGGGCCGGATGCCGAATTCGTCGGCCTGCTTGACGATGTTGGCAACGTGGGCGGTCGTGGTCGCCAGCGCGATGACGCCTGCGCCCGAGCTTTGCGCCTTCAAAAGGTCGGAGGAGAAATCCTTGGTCTCGAACGGGTGCCGCGTCGAACCGACGACCTTGCCGCCGGCCTCCTCGATCATCGCCGTGGTGTCGCGCTGGACATTGTGGCCATAGGCATAGTCGACCGTCATGAAGTACCAGCTCTTCTCGCCGGCATCGTTGTAGAATTTGGTGACGCCGAGCGCCTGACTGTAGTTGTTGTAGGTCCAGTGGATGCCATACGGGCTGCAGGCCTTGCCGGTGATGTCGCTCGAGGCCGAACTGAGATAGATCGCGAGCTTGTTCTTGTCCCTGGTGAGCTGCTGGACGCCCAGCGCCACCGAGGTGATGCCGATATCGAAGATCGCGCTGACGCCCTCATCATACCATTTGCGAGCAGCGGCGATGCCGATATCGGGCTTGTTGAGGTGGTCCGCCTCGAGAATCTGGATCGGCCGTCCCAGCACCTTGCCGCCGAAATCCTCGACCGCGAGCTTCATCGCCGTGACCGTGCCGGGCCCCGACAGGTCGACGACGATGCCGGACATGTCGCTGAGCGAGCCGATCTTGAACGGCTCCTGCGCCGGGGCCTGCGTCGGGCTGGTCATTGCGATGGCGGCAGCGCCTGCGAGCAACAGGTTCCGCAGGCGTGCTGCCTGAAGGCGGTCTTCTCTGCTGGTCCCGGTCATCGCGTTTTCTCCCCGCTGGATGGTGTTTTCGGTCTTGGTGGCCGGCGGGGGCAAACAGGGCCCGCCAAACCGCGATCAAGCCGCTTCTTGAGGCGATCTGTAGCACGTCCGATTAAATGGTCAAACCATTTGACGATTAGATGTTTGGCGTTTACGCCTGACCGCAAAGCAGGCGGCCGGGACGCGCGATGCTTGCGCCGGATCGGTCGCCACGAGGAGACGGAAACGCCATGCGTGCGATGATGCGTTGCTATCAGTTGACCGGTTTTGGCGAGAGCATCGGTGCAAGCGATCAGCCCCGCCCGGAGCCGAGCGGCACGGAGGTGCTGGTCAAGGTGCGCGGCGCCGGCGTCTGCCACAGCGATGTGCATCTCTGGGAGGGGCACTACGATCTCGGGGGCGAGCGCAGGCTCTCCTTCGCGGATCGCTTCAAGCTTCCGGTGACGCTCGGCCATGAATCGGCCGGCGAGGTCGCGGCGCTCGGTCCCGACGCGACCGGCGTTGCGATCGGCGCGAACTGCGTCGTCTGCTCCTGGATCGGCTGCCGCGAATGCGCGGCCTGCGAGGTCGGCGACGAGCATCTGTGCAACGCGCCCCGCTTCCTCGGCGTCAATCGCGATGGCGGCTACGCCGAATACATTCTCGTGCCGCACCCACGCTATCTCGTCGAGATCGGCGATCTCGATCCGGTCGCGGCGGCGCCGCTGGTCTGCTCGGGCCTGACGACGTTCAGCGCCATGAAGAAATTCGGTCCGCTGCTGGTGCGCCAGCCGATCGCGATCATCGGCGCAGGCGGTTTAGGGCTGATTGCGCTCGGTGTGCTCAAAATGCTCGGCGGCAAGGGCGCGGTCGTGGTCGAGCTCGATCCGCGCAAACGCGAGGCTGCGATGGCTGCCGGCGCGCTCGCGACGGTCGATCCGCGTGCGCCTGACGCCGCCAAACAGTTGCGCAAGGCGCTCGGCGGCAGCGTGCTCGGCGTTCTCGACCTCGTCGGCAGCGGCGAAACCGCGACACTCGGCGTCGAGACTCTCGACAAGGGCGGCCGTCTGGTCATCGTAGGCTTGTTCGGCGGCGCGATGAACCTCGCCGTGCCGCTGGTGCCGATGAAGGCGCTGACGATCCAGGGCAGCTATATCGGCAGCCCTGGCGAACTGCGCGAACTGGTGGCGCTGGTGCGCGAGCACGGTATTCCGGCGACGCCGCTCGACCGGCGGCCGCTGGCGCAGGCCGCGACCGCGCTTGACGACCTGCGTCAGGGCAAGGTCGTTGGACGCGTCGTCCTCGTGCCCTGAAAGCTCAAGCGCCATGCCTCTGCACCCTTTCATCGACGCCATGCTGAAGCAGTTCGCCGCCGTCGGCCGCCCGCCGGTCTCGGCTGGGACGCCGGCGCAGGCGCGCGCCGTCGTGGCCGCCTCGCGGGCGGCTCTGGGCGAGGGGCCGGAGATCGGCTCCGTCGAGCCGGTCGACGTGCCGACGCGGTCGGGCGCGATCGAGGCGCTGCTGTTGAAGCCGAAAGGTGTGCCCGTCGGCCTGATCGTCTATCTGCATGGCGGCGGCTGGGTCGTCGGCACGCCTCGGGATTTCGAGCCTCTCGCCCGGTTGATCGTGGCCAAAAGCCGTTGCGCCGTCTTGCTGCCGGATTATCGGCTCGCGCCCGAGCATCCCTTTCCGGCCGGACTGGAGGACAGCGAGGACGCGCTGCTGTTTGCCGCCGCCCATGTCGAGACGCTCTGCGGTACGCGGGTTCCACTCGCGGTCGCGGGCGACAGCGCTGGCGCCAACCTCGCGACCATCGCCGCGCGCCGGCTCGGAACCCGCGTCGATCTCTGTATCCAGGGCCTGCTCTACCCTGTCGCCGACCATGATTTCGATCGGCCAAGCTATCGCGACTACAGCGATGGCATGCCGCTAAGCCGGGCCGACATGATCTGGTTCTTCGACCATTACGCGCCGCGCGCCCGTCAGGGCGACCCCGACATCGCGCCGCTGCGGGCCGTCGATCTCGCAGGCCTGCCGCCGGCCCATGTCATCACCGCGGAATACGACGTGCTGCGCGACGAGGGCGAGGCCTATGCCGAGAGGCTCCAGGCCGCGGGCGTACCGGTGACGCTGACGCGCGCCGCCAGCCTGACCCATGGCTTCGCCCGGCTGCACAACCATGTCGACCTCGCCGATCAGGCGGTCACCGCGATGGCGCAGGCCATCGCCGACGCTTGTCGCAAGGCGGGTCCGACTCCATGACCGGAGGCAGCCAGCCATGATCGAGCTCAACGACGACCAGCGGGCCCTGCGCGATGGCGTCGCGGCCGTGTGCAAGCGCTTCGGCGACGACTACTGGTCGCAATGCGAGCGCGAAGCGCGCTTTCCGCGCGAATTTCATCAGGCGATGGCTGCCGATGGCTGGCTCGGCGTCACCATGCCGGAGGAATATGGCGGGGCGGGGCTCGGCGTCACCGATGCGGCGCTGGTGATGCATACGGTCGCGGGCTCCGGCGGCGCGATGGCTGCTGCCTCCTCGATCCACATCAACATGTTCGGCCCGCACCCGATCGTGGTGCACGGCACTGACGAGCAGAAGCGGCGCTGGCTGCCGCGGCTGATCTCGGGCGAGGAACAGGTCTGCTTCGGCGTGACCGAGCCCAATGCCGGGCTCGACACCACCAGCATCACGACCTTCGCCAGGAAGGTCGAAGGTGGATACCGGGTATCCGGCCGCAAGATCTGGACCTCGACCGCTCAGGTCGCAAACAAGATCCTGCTGCTGACGCGCACCACCGCCAAGAAGGACGTGAAGCGTCCTATCGATGGCATGACGGTGTTCTACACCGACCTCGACCGCACGAAATACGAGATCAAGAGCATCGAGAAGCATGGCCGCGCCGCGGTCGATTCCAACATGACGTTCATCGACGACGTCTTCGTGCCCGACGGGGACCGCATCGGCGAGGAGGGCAAGGGCTTTTCCTACATGCTCGACAGCCTGAACCCCGAGCGCATTCTGGTGGCGGTCGAAGCGGTCGCGATCGGGCAGGACGCGCTCGGCCGCGCCGCCCGCTATGCCCGCGAGCGCACCGTCTTCGGCCGGCCGATCGGCCAGAACCAGGGCATCCAGCATCCCCTCGCCGAGCGCTGGCTGGCGCTCGAGGCGGCCTGGCTGATGACGATGAAGGCCGCCGCCCTCTACGACGCCGGTAGGCCCTGCGGCGCCGAGGCCAACGGCGCGAAGTTTTTGGGCGCGCGCGCCGGCTATGACGCCTGTCTGCAGGCCGTGCTGACTCATGGCGGCATGGGCTACGCGAAGGAATATCAGGTCGAGCGCCTGCTGCGCGAGGTGCTCGTCACCCGCATCGCCCCGGTTAGCGAACAACTGATCCTCTCCTTCATTGCCGAGAAAGTGCTCGGCCAGCCGAAATCCTACTGACGCGCGCTGCGGGAATCTGGCCGTCGCGGCTCTCTGAAAACGCTCTTCCAAAACGTTTTGGATCGAGCTAGGCTGTCCTCATAAGCACGCCGACGAGATTGTCGGTTCGCGTTCTGGCTTTGGGATGGGACGGTTCATGAGCACGTTGCGCGAGCTGGCGCAGATGCTGGGATTGTCGATCACGACCGTATCGCGGGCGCTGGACGGCTATGGCGACGTCGCCGCCGCCACGCGCGAACGCGTTTTCGCAGCCGCCGAGACGACCGGATACCGGCCCAACTCCGCTGCGCGGCGGCTGCGGCGCGGGCTGACCGAAATCGTCACCCTGGTGCTGCCGGCCGAGCCCGGCCATTTCAACGAACCGCTCTACATCGAGCTGCTCGGCTCGATCGGCGAGACGCTGGCGCAGCATGGCTACGACCTGACCCTGATCGCCGCGCTGCCCGGGCCAGACGAGCTCAAGACCTATCGCCGCCTCGTCGAGGGTCGGCGGACCGACGCCATCATCGTCGTCAGGACGCGGCGCGAGGATGCGCGCCTGCGCTATCTGACCGATGCCGGCTTCCCCTTCGTCGCGATGGGGCGCAGCGATTTCGATACGCCCTACGCTTTCGTCGACGGCGATGGCGAGGCGGCTTTCCATAATGCGGTGCTTAGGCTCGCCGGGCTCGGCCATCGCCATATCGGCCACATCGCCGCGCCCTCGGCCTTCATGTTCGCGCATCTGCGCCGCTCCGGATTCAGCCGCGCGGTAGCCGAGACCGGTTTGGTCGGCGACATCGTCGAGGATGTCGCGACCGAGGAGGGCGGCTATCGCGCCGCCGCGGCTCTGCTGGCACGAACGCCGATGCCGACCGCTTTGCTCTGCCAGACCGACCGCATAGCGATCGGCGCGATGCGCGCCGTGCGCGAGCGCGGCCTCGCTGTCGGGCGCGACATTGCGATCATCGGCCATGACAACATTTCGGCGGCAGCCTTCGCCGACCCCGCGCTGGCGACGATGGAGCTGCCGATCGCCGCGACGGGCCGCCGGCTCGCCGAGATTGCGCTCGCCCGCATCGGCGGGGCCGATCCGCGCGACCTGACCGAAATCAATCCCGTCGCATTCCTGTCCCGCGCCTCTCTCGGGGAGGCGCGAAGCTAGGCCTTCGGCGCGACCGGCCTCTCGCAGCCGGGGTCCGCGCGCCCTTCCATCAAAGCAAGCGAGACAGGGAGAAACCGATGACAGCCTTCAGATTGATCACCATGGCGGCGATGGCCGCCGCCGGCATCGCGCTCGCTGCCCCGGTCGCCAGAGCGCAGGATCTCGTCTTCCTGTCGACGCAGCTGCGGCCGATCGACGAGGCGCAGAAGGTCCGCGACGTGCTGCTCAAGGGCGCGCCGAAGACGACCTATGTGGTCGAGGAGCCGCCGCAATTCGCCGTTCGCATGAAGGCCGAGCAGCAGGCCGGCAAGCGCACGATCAGCCTCGCCGGCGCGCTGCATGGCGAGCTCCAGCCGCTGGCGCCGGCGGGCGGGCTTGAGCCGATCGACGATATCGCGGCCAAGCTCGCCTCCTCCGGGATTCCAGCCGGCCTGATGGAGCTCGGCAAGCTGGGCACGGGCAAGCAGCAATATATCCCCTGGATGCAGGCGACCTATGTGCTCGTGGTCAGAAAGGACGCGTTGCCCTTCCTGCCGGCAGGCGCCAACGTCAATGCGCTGAGCTACGAGCAGCTCGCCGTCTGGGGCAAGGCGATCCAGGAGAAGACCGGCCAGCGCCGCATCGGCTTCCCTGCCGGGCCCAAGGGGCTGTTCGCCCGTTTCGTGCAGGGCAATCTCGTTCCGTCCTATACCGGCTCGATGGTGACCGAGTTCCGTTCGGCCGAGGCCGAGAAGGGCTGGAACGACTTCAAGGCCGTCTGGGCCACGAGCAACCCCAACTCCAACAATTACAACTTCATGCAGGAGCCGCTGATGGGCGGCGAGGTCTGGATCGCCTGGGACCATATCGCCCGGGTCAAGGACGCCCTGACCGCCGAGCCCGACAAATACCTCGTCGTGCCGCCGCCGTCCGGAACCCGGGGCCGCGCCTATATGCCCGTCGTCGCTGGCCTCTCGATCGCCAGGGATGCGCCCAATCGCGCCCAGGCCGCGGCTGTGATCGAGCATCTGCTGAAGCCCGCGACGCAGATCGCGACTGCCGTCGAGGTCGGTTTCTTCCCGGTGGTGAACGCGCCGCTTCCCGCCGATCTGCCCGCCGGGATCAAGCTGCTTGCCGATGGCATCGGCAAGACGCAAAGCGCCAAAGACGCGATCGTCGCCCTGCTGCCCGTCGGACTCGGCGACAAGGGCGGCGAGTTCAACAAGGTCTATTTCGACACCTTCCAGCGTATCGTCCTGCGGGGCGAGCCGGTCCGCGCCGTACTCGACTCGCAGGCCGAGATGCTGCGGTCGTTGATGACGCAGACGGCTGCGCCGTGCTGGGCACCCGACAAGCCGAGCCAGGGGGCTTGCCCGGTGACGTGAGGCTTGCTCCGTCAAGCCCGGGATGACGCGGTGTTTCCCCGCCAGGACACTCCGGCGCGGCACGCCCGACCCTGAATACGCAAAGGCCACCCCATGCCCCAGCAACGCTGGTTGCCCTATCTGCTGATCGCGCCGTCGGTCGTCTTCCTCGCGGCCTTCTTTCTGGTGCCGCTCGGCCAGACGATCCTGCTCTCCTTCGATGACGGGCAGGGCGTCTCGCTGGCGAATTACGCCCGTATGGCCGGTGACCTCAACTTCGCGACCGTGCTGCGCAACACTTTCGCGCTCGTCGTGGTCGTGATTCCGCTGCAGTTGGCGCTGGCTCTCGTGATGGGGCTGATGCTGCAGAAGATGACGCGCGGGCGCGAACTCGTGCTCTGGATCTGGACGATCCCGCTCGGCGTCTCCGATCTCGCGGCCGGGCTGGTCTGGCTCGCGATCCTGCAGGATTCCGGCTACCTCAACACCCTGATGTTCCAGTTCGGGCTGATCGGCGGGCCGACGCCCTGGCTCAACAGCGAGACGCCGATCGCGCTCTTCGTCGCCGTGGTGCTGGCCGAAATCTGGCGGGCGACCGCGATCGTGCTGATCATCCTCGTCGCCGGCATCCAGCTCATTCCCAAGGAGTTCGGCGAGGCCGCCGACATTTTCGGCGCGGGTCTGTGGACGAAGTTCCGCCGGATCACCCTGCCGCTGCTCAAGCCCAGCCTGCAATCGGCGCTGATCCTGCGCACCGTGCTCGCCTTCGAGGTCTTCGCGGTGGTTTATGCGCTCGGCGGACGCAACTTCCCGGTGATCGTCGGCGAGGCCTACACCTGGCAAAACGAGAACCAGAACTATGGCGTTGCGGCCGCCTATGCCGTGCTGGTCATGGCGATCTCGCTTAGCGCCACCGTGATCTATCTGCGGGCGCTGCGCGTCCATCCGGAGGCGCAGTGATGACCGGCCCGCGGCGATTTCTCTACGTCACCGGCGTCGTCGCGCTGTGCGCCTGGGTGCTGGTGCCGATCTATCTGATCGGGCTTGGCGCCATGGGCGGCCGGCTCGCCGTGTTCAAATGGCCCAAGGCGCTTGGACCCGGCGAAATCTCCTTCGCCGCGCTTGCGACCTTCCTGAAGATCGAGGGCGTCTGGAACGCGGCGTTGAACTCGGTCATCGCGGCCTCGCTGACGATGCTGTTCTCCGTCCTGCTCGGCGCGCCGGCGGGCTACGCGCTGGCGCGCTTCTCATTCCGCGGTCAGGGCGCCTTTCGCCTGCTCGTGTTGCTGACGCGCGCCTTTCCGCTGGCGATCCTGGCCCTGCCGCTGACGGTGATCTTCATCCGCACGGGGCTTTACGACACCCCCTTCGGCGTTTCGCTGGTGCATACCGCGCTGGCCTTGCCCTTCGCCGCGCTCGTCACCTCCTCGCTGTTCATGGGCATTCCACGCGAATACGAGGAGGCCGCCTGGGTCTTCGGCTGCTCGCGCTGGCAGGCCTTCCGCAAAGTCGTGCTACCGTTGGCGCTGCCCGGCGTCGCCGCTGCCGCGATCTTCGCTTTCGTGATCTCGTGGAACGAGGTCTTCGCCGCCTCCGTGCTCACGGTGCGCGAACGCACGCTCACCGCCTATCTGCTCGCCGTCCTCTCCGAATCGCCGCTACATTATCGTTTTGCCGGCGGCTTCATCCTCATCGTCCCCTCGGTGCTCTTCATCTTCGCGGTCAGGAAATACCTGTTCGCGATGTGGGGCGTCTCGAGCAAATAGGAGGCGCCGATGGCCGGCATCACCATCGACAAGGTCGCCAAGCGCTTCGGCGGCGCGGTCGCCCTGCAGGAAATCTCGCTGGGCGTTCAGGACGGCGAGTTCGTCGCTTTGCTCGGCCCATCGGGCTGCGGCAAGACCACGCTTCTGCGCATCATCGCGGGCTTGGAGACGCAAAGCTCCGGCCGGGTGCTGATCGGCGAACGCGATGTCTCCAGCCTCAAGCCGGCTCAGCGCGGGCTCGCCATGGTGTTCCAGAACTATGCGGTGTTTCCGCATATGACCGTGTTCGAGAACGTCGCCTTCGGCCTGCGCATGCAGGGCGCCGACCAAACCCGCGTCGAGAAACAAGTGAGGAAAGCCGCAGGCCTCCTCCATATCGAGCAGTATCTCGAGCGCTACCCGGCAAAACTCTCAGGCGGACAGCGCCAGCGCGTCGCGGTGGCGCGCGCGCTCGCCGTCGAGCCGGCCGTGCTGCTGATGGACGAGCCGCTTTCCAATCTCGACGCCTTGCTCAGGCTGGAGATGCGGGCGGAGCTGCGCAGCGTGCTGCGCGAGGCCGGCACTACGACGATCTACGTCACCCATGACCAGACCGAGGCGATGGGACTGGCCGACCGGATCGCCGTGATGCATGGCGGCCATATCGTCCAGATCGATACGCCGACGAACGTCTACTCGCATCCCGCCAGCCGTTTCGTCGGCGGCTTCGTCGGCTCGCCGCCGATGAACTTCGTTGCGACGACCGCCAGCGCCGGCGAGGTCGCGCTCGGTGGGGTGCGGCTGCGCGCGCCGGTCGATGGACCGATCGTGCTCGGTTTTCGCGGCGAGGACGCCAGGCTTGCCGCACCTGGTGGCGGCGTGCCCTTTACGGTCAGGGTCGCCGAGCCGATGGGCTCGCATCTGCTGCTGACCGGACGCATCGGCGAGGATCTCGCCCGCATCGTCGCTCCGCCCGACGCGCAAATAGAAGCCGGCGCGACGCTCGGCCTGACGCTCGACCTGAACCGCATCGTCTGGATCGACCCGCAGACGGGTCTGTCCCATCCTGGAGCCTGAGACCGTGCTGACGACCAATCCCCCTGCCGACCGTGACGAGGCCGCCCGCGCGCTGCTGCGCCGCAACGACCGCGGCGGCTTCACCGTGCCCAACGGCCGGGTCTACCCCTTCCAGTGGAACTGGGATTCCGCCTTCGTCTCGCTCGGTTTCGCCACCTTCGATCTGAACCGCGCCTGGCGCGAGCTGGAGACGCTGTTCGAGGGGCAGTGGCTGGATGGCATGGTGCCCCACATCGTCTTTCGCGCGCCTGCGGAGGGCTATTATCCCGGCCCCGAGGCCTGGGGCGTCGCGCACACGCCGCTGACCTCGGGCATCTCGCAGCCGCCGGTGGCGGCGACAGCCGCGCGCGCGCTTCAGGCAAGGCAGGGCGTCGATACCAAGCGGGTCAGGGCCTTGTTCCCGAAGCTCTTCGCCTCGCATCGCTGGTGGCATGAGATCCGCGACCCCGACGGCACCGGCCTCGTCACTATGGTCCACCCATGGGAATCGGGCCGCGACAACTCGCCCGACTGGGATGCAGCCCTCGGCAATGTCGTGCCGACCGTCGATGTTGCGCATCTGCGCAAGGATCTCGGCCATGTCGACGCAGCCCAGCGGCCGACGCACGCCTTCTATAACCGCGTCATGACGCTGGTCGAGGAGGCGAAGGCGCTGGATTGGGACGGCGTCGGCGTGGCGCGAAAGCTTTCCTTCCGGGTCTGCGATCTCGGCATTCAGTCGATCCTGATCCGGGCCGATCGCGACCTGCTGGTGCTGGCGGAAACGCTGGGTTTCGTGGCCGAAGCGGAGGCGCTGCGGTTCTGGATCGAGCGTAGCGTCGCGGCGATGGCGCGGCTCAAGGGCTTGGATGGGCTTTACCGCTCGCTCGATCTGCGCACCGGCAAGCTCAGCGACACCGTGACCTGCGCGGCCTATCTGCCGCTTTATGCCCGCGCTGCGGGTGCAGAGGATGCGGCAGCTCTTGCGGCCCATCTGGCCGCCTGTCGCAAGATCGCGCCGTTCGGCGTCGCCAGCAGCGACCCCCGCGCGGCGACTTTCGATCCCGTGCGCTATTGGCGCGGCCCGGTCTGGCTGATGATGAACAGCATCATCGCCGATGGCCTGGCTGCTTACGGGTTCACGGCGGAGGCGGACGCGCTGCGCGCCGACAGCCGCGCGCTGGTCGAGCGCAACGGCTTCTGGGAGTATTTCGATCCACGCGACGGCGCCGGCTGCGGCGGGGCCGATTTCTCCTGGACGGCGGCGACCTGGCTGTTCTGGCGCGACAATGCGCTGACCACGCCCTGACGCGGTCAAGCGGGCGGGATCAGCGTGACGCCCGATTTCGCGAAGGAGAGCCAGACCGGGGCGCCCTCCGCCAGCATGTCGCGCGCGCCATACTGGATCACGAAGAGCTCTCCGACCTCGCTCTGGACCATGATGTCGAGATGGTTGCCGAGATAGGCGCATTTGCGGACCGTGCCGGGCAGTGAGGACGGTTCCTGTGTCGGGCTCAGCAGCAGGCTTTCGGGCCTGACCGCGATCTTGGCCGGGCCGACGCCGAGCCCACGTGCGGGCAGAGGGACCGAGACCGAGCCGATCGCGACCTCGGCCGTGCCGTTCGCGACCGCCTTGATCGTGACCTCGACCAGATTGGCGTCGCCGATGAAGTCGGCGACGAAGGCGTCGGCCGGCTGCTCGTAGAGCTCGCGCGGCGCACCCTCCTGCGCGATTCGGGCGTTCGACATCACGATGATCCGATCGGAGACGGCGAGCGCCTCCTCCTGATCATGGGTGACATAGGCGACGGTGAGATTGAGGTCCTGCTGGAGCTCGCGGATTTCCTCGCGGACGCGGCGGCGCAGCTTTGCGTCGAGATTGGAGAGCGGCTCATCGAAGAGCAGCACCTGCGGCTCCAGCACGAGTGCGCGGGCCACCGCGACGCGCTGCTGCTGGCCGCCCGAGAGTTCGGAAGGGTAGCGGTTCTCGAAGCCCTTCAGGCCAACGAGTTCGAGCTTGGCCATCGCCATCTCGCGGGCGACGTCCTTGCCCAGCCCCTTCACGGTCGGGCCATAGGCCGCGTTCTCGACCACGCTCATATGGGGGAACAGCGCATAGGACTGGAACACCATCGAGACGTCGCGATCGGCGGCCGAGAGCTTGGTGACATCCTTGCCGCCGATCAGGATCTGGCCCGCGCTGGCGATCTCAAGCCCCGCGATCATGCGCAGGGTCGTGGTCTTGCCGCAGCCGGATGGGCCGAGCAGCGTCACCAGCTTGCCGGCCTCGATGCTGAAAGTGACGTTGTCGACCGCCGTCACCGCGCCATAGCGCATGCTGACATTGCGGAATTCGACCGATGCGGGTCCGGCTTTCGTCAACTCGCTGCTCCCTGATTGATGGGGTCGGAGACCGAACTGGACAGCGCGACGATCTTGCGCCGGCCGAGCTTGCGCTCGCCGACGCCGAGCTGGATCAAGCCGATGCCAACAGCCATGACGATGATCAGCACCGAGGAATAGGCGATGGCGAGCCCGAATTCTCCGGCCTCGACGCGTCCGACGATATAGGCGGTGGCGAGGTTGTACTCGGCCGAGACCAGGAAGATCACGGCGCTGACGGCGGTCATGCTGCGCACGAAGGAATAGACCAGCGCCGCCACCAGCGCCGGGCGCAGCAGCGGCAGCACGACGCGCCAGAGCGTGGTGAACGAGCGCGCGCGCAGGGTCGTGGAGGCTTCGTCGAGGCTCTTGTCGATCTGCGACAGACCGGCGATGCCCGAGCGCACACCGACCGGCATGTTGCGGAAGACGAAGGAGATCACGAGGATCAGGCCGGTGCCGGTGATCTCGATCGGCGGCACGTTGAAGGCGAGGATGTAGGCGACGCCGAGCACCGTGCCGGGAATGGCGAAGGAGAGCATGGTCGCGAATTCCAGCCCGCTGCGGCCGCTGAATTTCTGCCGCGTCAGCAGATAGGCGGTCAGAAGGCCGATGATCGCCGTCAGCGGGGCCGAGATCGCCGCGACCTTCAGCGTCGTGAAGAAGGAATTCCACGCCGCGCCCTCGAAGAACAGGCCGCGGCTGAAGTCGATCGCGAATCCTGTCCTGTAATGCTCCAGCGTCGGCGTATAGTCGCGCCCCATCGATTTCACGAAGCCGCCTACGAGGATGACGATGTAGATCACGAAGGTCAGCGCGACCCAGGGCCCGATCACGAGCCCGGCGAGCCAGGTGACGCGGCGCGGCAGCGGCGTCGGCAGGCCGGAATCGCCCTTGCCGGTGACAGTCGTGTACGACTTTCCCCCCAACCAGCGCTGCTGCACCCAGAAAGCGCCGAGCGTGAAGGCGAGCAGGATCATCGCCAGCACCGCCGCCTGCCCCTGATTATGGGCCGCGCCGACGACGGCGAAGAAGATCTTGGTCGAGAGCACCTCGAAATTGCCGCCGAGCACGAGGGGATTGCCGAAATCGGCCATGCTCTCGACGAACCCGAGCAGGAAGGCGTTGGCGATGCCGGGCCGCAGCAGCGGCCAGGTCACGGTCGAGAAGGTCTGCCAGCGCTTGGCGCCCAGCGTCTGCGAGGCTTCCTCGAGGCTCGGGCTGATGCCCTGCACGACGCCGATCAGGACGAGGAAGGCGATCGGCGCGAAGGCGAGAACCTGCGCCAGCAGCACGCCGGGCAGGCCGTAGATCCAGCGCGAGCGCGGGATCGAAAACCATTCATACATCAGGTTGGAGACGACGCCGGCGCGGCCGAAGATCAAGATCAGCGCAAGCCCGATCACGAAGGGCGGCGTGATGATCGGCAGCACCGTCAGCGCCCGCATGATGCGCTTGCCCGGCATGCCGGTGCGCAGGATCAGGAGCGCGCAGGCGAGCCCCAGAAGCGTGGTGATGACGCCACACAGCACCGCCAGGATCAGCGTGTTCCAGGCGACGCCGCAATTGGTCCCGCCGCTGAAGCAACCCAGCCCCCAGATCGAGCTGTCGAGCAAGCGCGTCACGAAGGCCGCGGGCGCGAAGCTGCCTTCCTGGTCGACGAGTGCGCTCTTCAGGATGGTCGCGACGGGGAAGAAGATGAACAGGCCGATCAGCAGGACGACGATGCCGATGGCCGAGGTCGTGAACATGTCGCCGCGGCAGATGCCGCGATAGGCCAGCCCGTGGCACAGGAGCAGAAGCAGCGACAGGATGGTCAGGAAGGCGCCCGCGCCCATGCCGCCCTGGGCCGCATCCGCGCCGCCCAGCAATGCCGCCAGCCAGGCGATACCCTGCCCCTTGAGGGCGATCGCGAAGCCTTGCACGAAGAAGGCGATCATTCCGGCGAGGCCCGCACCGACCAGCGCCCAGCCGGCGCTCGCGCTGTCCTTGCGGCCGATCTGCGCGGTCGCGACGGCGAGCGCGACGCCAACCGGCAGCAGCCAGGGTGCCTGGCCCGATAGCGCCAGCGCCAGCGCGCTGCCGGCCTTGCCGAGCGGATAGCCTGCCAGCCAACCAAAGCTGGTCAGGCTCATGCCCTCGGGCAGATACCAGGGCAGTAGGGCATAGCCGAGCCAGCCGAGCAGCAGCGCAAGCTTGGTGGAGGATCGCATCGGCGGGGTGTCCTGGCCTGTCGGGGCCGGCTGTTCCGTCAGGTTCCGGCTATTTCGGCAGGTTCTTGACTTCGCGATCCCATTTGGTCAGCAGTCGGACCCGTTCGGCCGAGGAGCCGTATTTGACGAAGTCGTAGTTGATCAGCTTCATCTCCGACATCTTCGGGGCCTGCGCGGGCACCGGCGTCGCCTTGTTGGACGGCACCTGGTAGGACTTGGCTGGGCCGGCAAGCGCCTGGGCTGCCGGCGTCAGCGCCCAGTCGTAGAACTTCCTGGCGTTCTCCAGATTGCGAGCCCCCTTGATGATCGACATCGAGCCGATCTCGTAGCCTGTGCCCTCGCAGGGTACGACCGGCTTGATCGGGTCGCCCTGCACGGCGAAGACGACGGCGTCATGGACGAAGACGATGCCGATCGTGGTCTCGCCGAGGCTGGCAGCCTTGGCCGGAGCCGCGCCCGATTTGGTGTACTGGTTGACGTTCCTGTGCAGGGCCTTGAGGTAGTCGAAGCCCTTGTCCTCGCCCATCAGCTGCACGATCGTCGCGAGCAGGTTGTAGGCGGTGCCAGACGAATTGGGATCGGCGACCTGGATCTCGTCCTTGTATTTGGCGTCGAGCAGGTCGGCCCAGCATTTGGGCTCCGGAATCTTCTTCTGTTTGATCTGTTCGGTGTTGTAGCCGAAGCCGAGTGCGCCGGCATAGATGCCGATCGAGCGCTTTTTGGCCGCATTCCATTGCGAAATGGACCAGTCCTGCATGTCCTTGTTGAGGGGCGACTCGTATTCGAGCGTCAGTCCCTCTTCGGCCGCCTGGAGATGGGGGTCGCCAGTGCCGCCCCACCAGACGTCGCCGCGCGGATTGGCCGATTCGGCCTTGAGCTGCGCGTAGATCTCGCCAGCCGATTTGCGCGTCATCGCGACCTTGATGCCAGTCTCGCGCTCGAAGGTGGTGGACATGGCGCGGCACCATTCCTCCTGGACGCCGCAATACATCACGAGGGCGCCTTGAGCACGCACAGGAGCCGGAGCCAGGGCGGTCGCGGCGGCGACAGCGGCGAAAAGGCCCGTGGCGAGCCATGATCTGGTCTGCATCATATCCTCCCTGATTGCATTCTTGTTGTTTTGCCTTTGCCTGAAACTTCCGACGAGTTGCGGCAAAGATCAATGATTATCGTGCTGGCTAAGCAATTCCCGTGATGGCGCGCAGCGCGCCGACCAGCCCCGGCGTGCAGCAAAGGATCGGATTGCCCGACGAGATGCCGTCGCCGGCGAAGAAATCGCTGACTGTCGCGCCGGCCTCGCTGGCGATGACGACGCCGGCCGCCACGTCCCAGGCGTTGATGTGCAGCTCGGCATAGCCGTCGGTGCGGCCATTGGCGACATGGCAGAGGCCGAGCGCGCCGGAGCCGGAGCGCTTCATCGAGGCGCCCGAGCCATAGCCGCGCCCGATCACGGCAAGATAGCGCTCGACCGGCACGCGGGTCGACCAGCCGAGCTCGATATAGGCGCGGCCGATGTCGCTGCCGCCGGAAACCGCGATGGGCCGGCCGTTCATGGTCGCACCTTGGCCGCGTCGGCCAAGATAGAGCTCGTCCAGCGCAGGCGCTGAGATGATGCCGATCTTGGGCACGCCGTTCAGCAGGAAGCCGATCGAGATGCACCAGTTGCGGTCGCCGCGCGCGAAATTCGCGGTGCCGTCGATCGGGTCGATGATCCAGACGGCGTCGCCGGCCTTGCCGCCGCCTTCCTCTCCGATGATGGCGTCGGCCGGGAACAGGATGGCGAGGCGCTGGCGCAGGAAATCCTCGACCGCGCCGTCGGCCACGGTCAGCCAGTCCTGCGCGCCCTTCATGGTGATGCCGAGGCTGTCGCGCCTGTTGAAATAGTCGAGCGCCATCACGCTCGCCTCGGCGACGAGGCCGAGCACGGCATATTGGCGCAGGTCGAGCTCCGCCGGCGACATGGTCAGATCGCCTCCAGCGCGACGGCGACCGGCTTGCCGGTCCGCGACGATTCCGTCGCCGCATCCGCCAGGATCTGCGCCTTCAGCCCGTCGAGGCCCGACGGCATCGGGGCTTTACCGCCCTTGCAGGCGGTGACGAAGGCGTCGAGTTCGGCACGATAGGCGCCAGCATAGCGTTCGAGGAAGAAGTTCTGCACGGGGTCGGCGCGGAAGCCCGCGCTCGTCGCGCTCTCGACAGTGGTCTCGTGAATGTTGCCGGCGCGCAGCATGCCCTTGGAACCGTGCACCTCGATGCGCTGGTCGTAGCCATAGGTCGCACGCCGCGAATTCGAGATCTGCGCGATCCTGCCGGACGCAGTCTTCATCAGCACGGCGGCGGTATCGACATCGCCGGCCCGGCCGATGGCGGGGTCGACCAGCGCCGAGCCGAGCGCGAAGACCTCGGCCGGTTCCTCGGCAAGGAGAAAGCGCGCCATGTCGAAATCATGGATCATCATGTCGCGGAACAGGCCGCCCGAGCGCGCCACGTATTCGACCGGCGGCGGCGATGGATCGCGCGAGATCACGCTGACGATTTCGATCGCGCCGGCCTCGCCCGCGCGCAGACGCGCTTCAAGCGCCGCGAAATTCGGGTCGAAGCGGCGGTTGAAGCCGATCATCAGCGGCTTGCCGGACGCGGCCACGACCTTGAGGCAGCGCCGGATGCGGCCTGCGTCGAGATCGACCGGCTTCTCGCAGAACACGGCCTTGCCGGCGGAAACTGCCGCCTCGATCAGATCGGCATGGGTATCGGTCGGCGTGCAGATCAGGACGGCGTCGATGCTCTTGTCCGCCAGAATGGTCTCGGCGCTGGCGACGCTGGCGCCGGTCGTCGCGGCCAGCGACGCGGCGGCCTCGGCCGAGGCGTCTGTGATTGCAGCCAGCGTCGCATCAGTGCGCGCGGCCACGTTCAGCCCGTGAATCCGCCCGATCCGGCCGGCGCCCAGCAATCCAAATCGCATCGTCGTCATCAGTCCCATGGTCATGGCGTGGCTAGTCGTGCGCGCCGAGAATCGTCTGGTCGAAATCGATATTGGCCCCGGTCATCAACCCGGATTCGGGCGAGGCCAGGTAAGCAACGGCCTTGGCCACCTCGCGCGGATCGATCAGCCGCCCGAAGGGCTGGTTCTTCACGGCTTCGTCGAGCCAGCCGTCCTGCGCGTCGTGGCGCAGCCGCATGATCGCATCCTCGCCGGGCGTCGCCATCCAGCCGATATTGAGGCCGTTGACGCGGATGCGGTGCGGCATCAGCCCGTAGGCGGCATTCTTCGTCAGAGCCGCCAGCGCGCCCTTCGAGACGCTGTAGGCGGACAGGAAAGGCTGGCCGCCATGGGCCGACATCGACTGGATGTTGACGATGGCGCCCTGGATCGACAGCCGGCGCATCGCTTCCGCCGCGTCCTGGATCAGGAAGAAGGGCGCGCGCAGATTGACCGCCATGATGCGCTCATAGAGCTCCGGCGTCGTGTCGAAGATCGAGCCGCGATCGGTGTCGCCTGCGGCATTGACGAGGATATCGAGCCGCCCGAACGCCGCCTCGGCCGCAGGGACGATGGTCTTCACGGCGGCAAGGTCGGAGAGATCGGCGGCGTGGAAGCGGACATCGCAGGTGTCGCTGCGCAAGGATGCGGAGACGGACTCGCCCCGTTCGCGGTGGCGTCCGGTCAGCAGCAGCCCGGCTGCGCCGCGCGCGGCGAATTCGCGCGCGATCGCTTCGCCCAGTCCCTGGCTGCCGCCGGTGACGACGGCGACCTTGCCGGTCAGGTCCCTGCTGAAGGCCTCGCGGCTTTCCACCTTGCGTCCTGCTCCCGGTGTAAATTTTGGTATGAACGGATTGTTTTTATTTCTGATTGGAATAATCATTCCATTCATCGGCGGATGAAGTCAAGGCCGCCTTCGATGGACAAACCGCATGTCGGCACCGCCAAACAGCCCCGCGCCAGCACCACGGACGCCGCCGGATTATGACGGCTTCGTCGCTCTGCTGCGCGCGCGGCGGGCGCGGCTGCCAAAGCGTCTGGCGCAGGTCGCCGACCACGCGCTCGCCCATCTCGACGACATGGCGTTCGGCTCGACCGCGCAGATCGCCGAGAAGGCCGGCGTGCAGGCCTCGACGCTGGTGCGCTTCGCGCAGGCGCTCGACTATTCCGGCTTCAGCGAATTGCAGGAGGTGTTCCGCTCGCGGCTGCGCCGGCAGGTCGTCGATCATCGCGAGCGGCTGGCTGCGCTCAGGAGCACGGCCGCCACGAGCAGCGCCAGCGCGCTGCTGGAAGGTTTCGTCCAGGCGAGCGAGGCCTCGCTCGCCCAGATTCGCGCGGCGATCGCGCCGGCCGATCTCGACGCCGCCGTGGCGCTGCTGGCGAGCGCGCGGACGATCGTGCTGGTCGGCGCGCGCCGGATGTTCCCGGTCGTGTCCTATCTCGCCTATGCCTTCGGCAAGCTCGGCATCCGCGCCGTGCTGGTCGACCATGTCGCGGGGCTCGGCCCCGAGCAGGCCGCGCTGGCGGGCCCGCGCGATGTCGTGCTGGCGGTGAGCTGCGCGCCATATGCGCCCGTCACCGTCGAGATCGCAGCCGCCGCGCACCGGCGCGGTGTTCCCGTGCTGGCGCTGACCGACAGCGCGCTTAGCCCGCTCGCTGGAAACTGCCGGCTTTGGCTCGAGGTCGCCGAGGCCGATTATGGCGAATTCCGTTCGATGGCCGCGACCTTTGCGCTGGCGATGACGCTGGCCGTCGCCACGGCCGAGAAATCCGGCATGCCCGCCGACCCTGATCTCGCCGGATAAGAAGTGCTGAGCCGCATGCCGACAGCATCCGCCCCGACGCTCGACGTCATCGCCATCGGCCGCTCCTCGGTCGATCTCTACGGCCAGCAGATCGGCGGCCGGCTCGAGGATATGGGCTCCTTCGTCAAGGCGGTCGGCGGCTGCCCGACCAACATCGCCATCGGCACGGCGCGGCTCGGCCTGAAATCGGCGGTGATCACCCGCGTCGGCGACGAGCAGATGGGCCGCTTCATCCTCGAACAACTCCGGCGCGAGGGTGTCGAGACCGCGGGCGTCGTCACTGACCCCAAACGCCTGACCGCGCTCGTCATCCTCGGCGTGCGCGACGAAAAGACCTTCCCGCTGATCTTCTACCGCAGCGACTGCGCCGACGCCGCGCTGCACGAGAGCGAGATCGACGAAGCGTTCATCGCCTCGGCGAAGGCGATAGTGGTCACCGGCACGCATTTCGCGATGCCCGATGCGGCTGCGGCCCAAAAGAAGGCGATCGCGATCGCCCGCAGATACGGCCGCAAGGTCGCCTTCGATGTCGATTACCGGCCCAATCTCTGGGGTCTTGCCGGCCACGCCGCCGGCGAGGAGCGCTACATCCGCTCGGATACCGTGACGCAGCATCTCCAGGAGATCATGGCCGATTGCGACCTGATCGTCGGCACGGAGGAGGAGCTGCACGCGGCCGGCGGGTCCGAGGACACGCTGGCGGCGATCCGCACGATCCGGGGTTTGAGCAGCGCCACCATCGTCTGCAAGCGCGGGCCGATGGGCTGCGTGGTTTTCCCCGGTGCGATTCCGTCCTCGATCGAGGACGGCATCAAAGGGCCGGGCTTCCCCGTCGAGGTCTACAACGTGCTGGGCGCGGGCGACGCCTTCATGTCCGGCTTCCTGCGCGGCTGGTTGCGGGACGAGCCGATCGAGACCTGCTGCGCCTGGGCAAATGCGTGCGGCGCCTTCGCGGTTTCGCGCCTGCTCTGCTCGCCGGAGAGCCCGACCTTTCCTGAACTCCAGCATTTCCTGAAGCACGGCTCGCAGCATCGCGCCCTGCGCAACGATACCGAGATCAACCACATCCATTGGGCGACGACGCGGCGGCCGCAACCCTCCGGCATCATGGCGCTCGCCATCGACCACCGCGCGCAGCTGGAGGAGATGGCCGATGCGGCCGGTGCGCCGCGCGAGGCTATCGCCGCCTTCAAGACGCTGGCCGTGGCGGCCGCTGCGCGGATTGCCGCCGGGCGTCCCGGCTTCGGCATGCTGATCGACGGCACGCATGGCCGCGAAGCGCTGTTTCGCAGCCGCGATCACGGCTTCTGGATCGCGCGGCCGCTGGAGCTGCCGGGTTCTCGCCCGCTCGCTCTGGAAACCGACGCGACCGGATCGCTCGGCACGACAATCGCGGAATGGCCGGTCGATCATGTCGCGAAGTGCCTGTGCTTCTACCATCCCGACGACACCGAGCGGATGAAGGCGCAGCAGGAGGCGGTGCTGAAACGCGTTGCGCTCGCCTGCCGGCAGGTCGGCCGCGAATTGCTGGTCGAGATCATCGCATCGAAACATGGTCCGGTCGGTGACGACACCATCGCATCGGTCATGGCGCGGCTTTATGCCATCGGCATCAGGCCGGACTGGTGGAAGCTGGAAGGCCAGTCCTCGGCTACCGCCTGGCAAGCGATCGACGCGGTGATTGCCGAGCAGGATCCGTATTGCCGTGGCGTGCTGCTGCTCGGCCTCGATGCGCCGGAGGAGGCGGTCGCCGCATCCTTCCGCGATGCCGGCAGGGCAGCCTCGGTGAAGGGCTTCGCGGTCGGCCGCACCATCTTCGGCGAGGTGGCGCGCGACTGGCTCTCCGGCGCGATCGACGACGAAGCCGCAACCGCGGTGATGGCGCAGCGTTTCGGCCGGCTGGTCGATGCCTGGCAGCGGCGTTGAGGAGACGGGACATGGCCACGATCAGGCTCACCATGGCGCAGGCGCTGGTGCGTGCGCTCGTCGCGCAGAAGACCGTCGTTGCGGGTGAGAAGCTGCCGCTCTTCGCCGGTATCTGGGCGATCTTCGGCCATGGCAACGTCGCGGGGCTGGGCGAAGCACTGCATGGCGCGCGCGACAGCTTTCCGACCTTTCGCGCCCATAACGAGCAGGCGATGGCGCATGCAGCCATCGCTTTCGCCAAGGCTTCGCGCCGTCGCCGGATGATGGCGGTGACGAGCTCGATCGGGCCAGGCGCGACCAACATGGTCACGGCCGCGGCGACCGCCCATGTCAACCGGCTGCCGCTGCTATTGTTGCCTGGGGACATCTTCGCCAGCCGCAGGCCCGACCCGGTTCTGCAGCAGATCGAGGATTTCGGCGACGGCACCGTCTCGGCCAATGACTGCTTCCGCCCCGTCTCGCGCTATTTCGACCGGCTGACGCGGCCCGAGCAGCTGATCCCGGCCTTCGAGCGCGCCATGGCCGTGCTGACCGACCCGGCCGAATGCGGGCCGGTGACGCTGGCCCTGTGCCAGGACGTCCAGACGGAAGCGTTCGACTATCCCCTTCGCTTTTTCGACGAGCGCATATGGACCCCGCGCCGGCAGCGGCCCGACGAGCTCGAGTTGGTGGCGGCCGCAGCGCTGCTGAAGGGGGCGAAGAAGCCCTTCGTCGTGGTCGGCGGCGGCGTGCTCTACAGTGAAGCCGAGGCCGAACTCGCCACGTTCTGCGAAGCCCACGGCATTCCGGCAGGCGAGACACAGGCCGGCAAGAGCGCGCTGCCTCACGCGCATCCGCTTAACCTCGGTGCGCTCGGTGTGACCGGCACCGGCGCGGCCAATGCTCTCGCAGCCGAAGCCGACGTCGTGCTGGCCATCGGCACGCGCCTGCAGGATTTCACCACCGGCTCGCGCTCGCTCTTCGCCAATCCCGACTGCCGGATCGTCGGGTTGAACGTGCAGCCCTTCGACGCCGGCAAGCACCGCGCGCAAGCCCTGGTTTGCGACGCGCTGGTTGGCATCGCCGAACTGACGCGGGTCCTTGCCGGACACCGCGTGCCCGCTGGCTGGACGGCGCAGGCGAAAGCCGCGCGGACGAACTGGCTGGAAACCGCCGCGCGCTACACCGCTCCCGGCAACGAGGCCTTGCCGAGCGACGCGCAGGTCGTCGGTGCGGTCCAGCGCTGGAGCCAGCCTTCCGATGTCGTGCTCTGCGCGGCCGGCGGGCTGCCCGGCGAGCTGCACAAACTCTGGCAAGCAGGCGGGCCGGGCGGCTATCACATGGAATACGGCTACTCCTGCATGGGCTACGAGATCGCCGGCGGGCTTGGCGTGAAAATGGCCGATCCGTCCCGCGAGGTCGTCGTCATGGTCGGAGACGGCTCCTATCTGATGATGAACTCGGAAATCGCGACCTCCGTGATGCTCGGCCTGAAGCTCACTATCGTCGTGCTCGACAACCGCGGTTTCGGCTGCATCAACCGGCTTCAAGCCGCGACCGGCGGCGCAGGCTTCAACAATCTTCTGGCCGACAGCCGCCACGAGGCGTTGCCGGCGATCGACTTCGCCGCGCATGCCGCGTCGCTCGGCGCGCTGTCCGTGAAGGTTGCGAGCCTCGCCGAACTCGACGCGGCGCTGGCGCAAAGCCGCTCGCATCCCCGTACCAGCGTCATCGTCATCGACACCGACCCGTTGATCTCGACCGATGCCGGAGGGCACTGGTGGGAGGTCGCGGTGCCCGAGGTGTCGGAACGGCCACAGGTGGTCGACGCGCGCGGCCGCTACGAAGACGCGCTCACAGCGCGCGACAAGCTCTCACCACCCTGATGTCTCTCTCGGAACCTCCACGTCATTCCGCACAAGCCGCACAGCGGCGCCGATCCGCAATCCATCGTAAGGCACCTCGACGCTCTACGATGGATTCCGGGTCTCCGCTCCGCTACGCCCGGAATGACGGCGCATTTCGATAGCAAAACGTCCAGCCTCAAGAGGACATACGACATGCCCATCCGCATCGGCGCCAACCCCATCGGCTGGTCGAACGACGACCTTCAGGAGATCGGCGGCGCGACCTCGCTCGAAACCTGCCTGGCCGAGGCCAGGGAAGCCGGCTTCGAGGGCATGGAACTCGGCCACAAGTTCCCGCGCGAGGCAGGCGCGCTGAAGGCCGCGCTTGCGCCCTTCGGCATGGCCTGCATCTCCGGCTGGTATTCGGCGCAACTGCTGCTGCGCGACGCTGATGCCGAGATGATCCATCTGCGGGCGCATCTCGATCTGCTCAAGGCAATGGGTTCGACCGTACTCGTCTTCGCCGAGACCTCGAACGCGATCCATGGCGACCGGAGCAAGCCGCTGTCGCAGCGCCCCGTGCTCAAGGCCGAAGAATGGGGGCGGTTCGGCGAGCGCATGACTGAGGTCGCCGAGCGGACGCTCGCTGAAGGCGTCCGGCTAGTCTACCACCACCATATGGGCACGGTCGTCGAGAACGGGGCCGATATCGACGCGCTGATGGCCGCGACGGGACCTGCGGTGCATCTCCTGCTCGACACCGGCCACGCGACCTGGGGCGGCGCCGATCCCGCTGCGCTGGCCGCGCGCTATCGCGATCGCATCAGCCATGTCCACGCCAAGGATGTGCGCGAGGCGGTGATGGCGCAGGCGGGGGCGGAAGGCTGGAGTTTTCTCGATGCGGTGCTGGGCAAGGGTTCCGACCTTGGCGTCTACACCGTTCCCGGCGACGGCATGGTCGACTATCCCGCCGTGTTCAGGGCGCTGCCCGGCTATTCCGGCTGGGTCGTGGTCGAGGCCGAGCAAGATCCGGAAAAGGCCCATCCGCTGACCTATGCCAAGAAGGGCGTCGCCCATCTGAGGCTGAGCCTGAAGGAGGCCGGGCTCGCCTGAGCCTGGAGAACGCCGATGTCGAAGCTGCTGGTCAAGCCGTCCGCGCCCGATTCCGAGGGCCGCATCCACGAGGTCACGCCGGAATCGGCTGGCTGGGGCCATGTCGGCTTCGCCGTGCATCGGCTTCAGGACGGGCAGGTTCTGGCGCGCGAGACGGGCGAACGTGAGAACTGCCTCGTCTTGCTGTCCGGCAAGGTCGCCGCCAGCGCCGGCAGCGTCGATTTCGGCGTCATCGGCGGCCGCGCCTCGCCCTTCGAGCCCGATCCCTGGTCGCTTTATGTGCCCGCCGGCTCCTCCTGGCGCATCGTGGCGCAAGGCTCCTGCGAGGTCGCGATCTGCTCGGCTCCGGGCAAGTCCGGCCGGGCGGCGCGCGTGATAGGGCCCGACGCCGTCGCGTGCCTGACGCGCGGCCAAGGCACCAACATCCGCCATGTGCGCAACATCCTGCCGGAGACCGAAGCCGCCGACGGGCTGCTCGTGGTCGAGGTCATCACGCCCGCCGGCAACTGGTCGAGCTATCCGCCGCACAAGCACGATCGGGACGATCTGCCGCGCGAGTCGCTGCTGGAGGAAACCTATTATCACCGGCTCTCGCCGCCACAGGGCTTTGCCCTCCAGCGCGTCTACACCGACGACCGCTCGCTTGACGAGACGCTGGCCGCCGAGGATGGCGATGTCGTGCTGGTGCCGAGGGGTTATCATCCGGTCGCCGCTCCGCATGGCTACGATCTCTATTATCTCAACGTCATGGCCGGGCCGAAGCGGGTCTGGAAATTCGCCAACGAGCCGGCGCATGAATGGCTTGTCGTGAGCTGACCTTGCGAAAGAAGCGGGCAGGGACGGCGCGATCCCCCTTTCCCTCCGCGGTCCCGATGTGAGAGACCTGTCCGGTCTGCTCAACACCATGGATCGCCGCACCGATGTCAGCTCCCACGCTCGCCAGCCTCGCCGATGACCTTGCCGCCGGCCGCACCACCAGCCGGAAACTGGTCGAGGCCTGCCTTGCGCGCATCGACGATCCCGCAGGCGAGGGCAGTCGCGCCTTCGTCAGCGTCTCGCGCGAGGCGGCGCTGAAGGCCGCCGCTGCGATGGATCTGCTGCGGACGGCCGGGGCCGCGCCCTCGCGCTTCGCCGGTATTCCGCTCGCGATCAAGGATCTGTTCGACGTCACGGGCGAGGTCACGACCGCAGGCTCGAAGGCGCTGGCCGATCGGCCGCCGGCGACCATGGACGCGATTGCGGTTGCGCGCCTGCGTCGGGCCGGGTTCATTTCGATCGGCCGCGCCAATATGACCGAATTCGCCTATTCCGGGCTGGGCATGAACCCGCATTACGGCGATCCGCGCGCGCCTTTCGAGCGAGCGATCGGCCGCGTCTCGGGTGGTTCGACCTCGGGCGGCGCGGTCGCGGTCGCCGACGGCATGGCCCATGGCGCTCTTGGCACCGACACCGGCGGCTCTTGCCGCATTCCGGCGGCCTTCTGCGGCATCGTCGGCTACAAGCCGACCGCGCGGCGCGTGCCGCAGCAGGGCTGCGTGCCGCTGTCGCAGAGCCTGGATTCGATCGGCCCGCTGGCACGTTCGGTTTCTTGTTGCGCCACGCTCGACGCGATCCTCGCCGGCGAAACGCCGTCGGCGCTGGTTCCCGCATCGGTCGCCGGGCTCAGATTGGCCGTGCCGACGACGATCGTGCTGGACGATCTCGCGCAGGAAGTCGCCGCAGCCTTTGACCGGGCACTGAAGGCGCTTGCCGCTGCTGGCGCCTCGATCGAACGCATCCCCGTGCCGGAGTTCGAGCAGGTCCTCGCGATCAACGCCAAGGGCGGCTTCACCGCGCCGGAAAGCTATGCCTGGCACCGCACACTGCTGGCGGAGAAGGCCGCGCTCTACGATCCGCGCGTCGGCGCCCGGATCGAGCGCGGCGAAAGCATCAGCGCCGCCGACTATGTCGACAACATCGCGGCCCGTAATGCGATGATCGCCCGCTTCGAACACAGGCTTTCGCCCTATGACGCGCTGGTGATGCCGACGGTCGCGACCCTGCCGCCGCGCATCGCCGATCTGGCGACCGATGACGCGGCCTATGGCCGCGCCAACATCATGTCGCTGCGCAACGCCGCCATGATCAACATGGTCGATGGTTGCGCGATCTCGCTGCCCCTGACGGCGGCCGGTGGACCTCCGGTCGGGCTGACGATCGCGGGCGTCGGCGGCGCGGATCAGCGGGTCTTCGCGATCGCGGCCGGCGTCGAGGCCCTGCTGGCGGCTTGAGCGCCAGAATCGGTCCGGCCGACCTCAGCCCAGTGCCTGGTTGACCAGCCCGAAGGTGCGTGCGGCTCCGTGCGGGCCATGGACGGCCCCTCGCGTCATCGGCGTCACCGTATCGAAGATGGTCAGGCCGCGCGCCTCGAGGAAGCCGCCGAACAGGCTCTGCTCCTGGGCGGTGTCGACACGCAGGAAATCGCCGTCATGGGCCGTGATATGCGGCAGCGTCAGCGCGATCGCCATCGCGTCGTCCTCGGCTACGATCGGCCCGACGACATGGCCGCGCCCGAACGGACGACACAGCGCGAAACCGACCGGCACTCCGTCGCGCTCGGCGACGGTGCCGAGCGAGACCGCGAGCAGGGCTGCGATCGCACGCGCCCTGTCCGCGCCATAGGCCTGATGGTCGAGCCGGGCGAGCGCAGGGAGGTCCGAGGCTTGTGCATCGCGCAGCAGAAGCCCGGCGGGTATCGGCGGCTCGGCCTCGCCGGCCCCCTTGGCGCGCCCCTGGTGCTGGAACACGCGCCCGACCGGCTCGAAGCCGAGCGCGCGGTACAGACGATAGCCGGCCTTGGTCGAATTCAACCGCAGGTCCCGCGCGCCCGTGTCCTCGAAAATCCGCTCCATCAGCCGCCGGCCGGAGCCTTGCGCCTGCAATCGCGGTGCGGTGATCACCATGCCGACCGTGGCGAGGTTCTCGCCGAAGGGCCACCACATCGCGGAGCCGAGCGCCCGCCCGATCGTGTCGCAGGCGATGTAGCCGTGCCCGAGGCCGAAGACGAGCCGCCAGTCCTCCGGACGATGCGGCCAGGCCACGCCGATCGAAAGCTGGTGCGCCTGCGACAGGTCGGCCCTGGTCATCTCGCGGATGTCGATCTCGTAGTCGAGTCGGCGCTTGACCGTTCCAGTCGCCACAGCTGCATGCCTCGCCGGGAATGAGTCTCGCAGTATAGGTGCGTCGGTCACTTTCGAGAATAGTAAAATTCATACAATACAGAAGCTTAAGCCGGTGCAAGATAGCGTTTCGAACCCGGCTCGTCACCGGCGGCGGAGCTTGATCTGGACCGGAATGCCAGGCTGTCTTCCCGATCAAACCCTCCTGTCGCCGCGCGGATATCGCTCATGAAACTCGAACCCTACTGGCTGGCGAGCGCCCCGCAATTCGGCTCGGGCGCTGCGGGGCCGGTGGCCGGAAAGGTCGATGTCGCCATCGTCGGCGGCGGCTTCACCGGGCTGTCCGCGGCGCTCGCCCTGGCGAAATCGGGCGCGAGCGTCGCGGTGCTGGAGGCCGGCCGGATCGTCGGCGAGGCGTCGGGCCGCAATGGCGGGCATTGCAACAACGGCCTCGCCCATGACCTCGGCGGCCTCGCGGCGAGCCTCGGCCTGGAGCGGGCGTGTGCGCTTTATCGCGCCTTCGATTCCGGCGTCGACCAGGTCGAGGCGCTTGTCGCCAGCGAGACGATCGACTGCGACTTCACCCGCACCGGCAAGATCAAGCTCGCAGCGAAGCCCGAGCACTTTGCCAAGCTCGAGAAATCCGCCGAGCTTCTGCTGCGCACGGTCGAGCCCGATCTCGTCGTCGTGCCGCCGGACGAGACGCGCGGCGAGATCGGCTCGGATGGATTTTACGGCGGGCTCGTCTATCCGCGCAGCGCCCACATGCATATGGGTCGTTTCGGTGTCGGCCTCGCGGAAGCCGCGGTGCGGCGCGGCGCGGCGATCTTCGAGAATGCGGCCGTCACGGGCCTGCATCGGCTGAACGGTCCGGCGCATCGCGTCGTTACCGCACGTGGCGACGTGGAGGCAAAGCAGGTCCTGCTCGCGACCGGCGCGTCGCGGCAGGGGCCGTTCGGATGGCTGCGCCGGCGCATCGTCCCGGTCGGCAGCTTCATCATCGCCACCGAGCCGCTCTCGCCCAATCTCGCGGCCTCGATCATGCCGACGCGCCGCACCGCCACCACGACGAAGAACATCGGCAATTATTTCAGGCTGACGCCGGACAACCGGCTGATCTTCGGCGGCCGGGCGCGCTTTGCCCTGTCGAGCCCGAAATCCGACGCCAAAAGCGGCGCGATCCTGCAGACGCGCATGCTGGAGCTGTTCCCGCAGCTCGCCGGCACGCGCATCGACTATTGCTGGGGCGGGCTGGTCGACATGACCGCCGACCGCCTGCCGCGCGCCGGAGAGCGCGACGGCCTGTTCTACGCGACCGGCTATAGCGGCCACGGCACGCAGATGTCGGTGCAGATGGGCGGGGTCATGGCCCGCGTGATGGGCGGCGATGCGGCGGCCAATCCCTTGGCTGGCCTCGACTGGCCCGCCGTGCCCGGCCATTTCGGCCCGCCCTGGTTCCTGCCCTTCGTGGGCGCGTATTACCGCTACCAGGACTGGCGGCACTGAGAGGCGTCATTCTCGGGCGGAGCGAAGCGCGGACCCGGGAAACTCCATCAGAAGATGCCCGGGTCGAGCCCGCGCATGACGTGGGCTTACGCCGCGATGTCGATCAGCACCGTCTTGTGCCGCAGGTTCTGCTCAACCGCCTGCCGGCCGAGATCCTTGCCGATGCCGGAGCTCTTGTAGCCGCCGGTGGGCAGGATGAAGTCAAGCGTGCGGTTGTAGCGGTTGATCCAGACCGTGCCGGCCTTGATCTGGCGCACCGCCCGCAAGGCCCGGCCGAGATCGGCGGTGTAGACGCCCGCCGCCAGCCCGTAATCGGGATGGTCGGCTAGCGCGAAGCCCTCTTCCTCGGTCTCGAAGCTCTGGATCGTCAGCACCGGCCCGAAGATTTCCTCGCGCACGGCGGCGTTTTCGGACGTCACGCCAGCAAGCAGTGTCGGTTGGTAGAAGGCGCCGCCAAACCCCTCGATCCGTCCGCCGCCGAGCAACACTTGCGCGCCGTCTTTGCGGCTGCGGGCGAGGATCGTATCGATCCGCTGCGCCTGCAGCTCAGAGATGATCGGCGCGAAGCCTGTGCTGGCCTTCCAGGTCGGGCCGGGCGCGACCTGCTTCAGCCTGATCATCAGCGCCTCGATCAACCGATCCATCACCGATCGCTGCACGACCAGGCGCGAGCCGGCGACACAGGCCTGCCCCGCATTGGCGAGCAGCGAGCCGGCGATGCAGTCGGCCGCCCTGTCGATGTCGGCGTCGGCGAAGACGAGCTGCGGGCTCTTGCCGCCAAGCTCCAGCGTGACCGGCTTGATGCCTGAATCGGCCGCCGCCTTCATGATTGCCGCGCCAGTCCGTGTGGAGCCAGTGAAGGAGAGCTTTGCGATGCCGGGATGGCGCGAGAGCGCATCGCCGGTCACGGCCCCGGTTCCCTGCACCACGTTGAAGATGCCGGCGGGAACGCCGGCCTCGACGGCCAGTTCGGCGAGCCGGACGGTCGAGAACGGCGTCAACTCCGATGGCTTCAGCACGATCGCGTTGCCGGCCGCCAGCGCCGGGCCGACCTTCCACGACGCCATGCTGAGTGGAAAATTCCACGGCGTGATCGCACCGACGACACCATAGGGTTCGGAGACGATCATACCGAAATGGTCGCAGCGTGTGGCCGCGACCTCGCCACCGAGCTTGTCGGCATATTCGGAGAAAAAGCGGATGCCGTCCGCCGTCGCCATGACATCGCCGCTGACCGCCTGCGCGATCGGGCGGGTCGAGCCCAGCGCCTCAAGCCGGCCGAGTTCCTCGGCGCGCTCCTCGATCAGCCCGGCCCACGCCCGCATCGCCCGCGCTCGCTCGCGCGGCGGCCGCGTGGCCCAGCCGCTGCGTGCAACCGCATCGGCCGCGTCGGTGACGGCGCGGTCGACCATCTCAGGGCCTGCGACAGGCAATTCAGCGTAGTCGACGAGGTCGGAGGGGCGTGCGACCGTCAGCCTGTCGCCTCCATCGTCCACGCCCCTGCCGGCGATGAAATGGCCTCGGGCGAAGGCAATGGCGCCGGGGTCGAAATCGCCCGCCGCCATCGTCACAGCCCGAGCAGGCCGGGCAGGCCGCCGATGTCCCTGATCTCCTGATAGCCGTAGTCGGGCATGCCCGGCTCGTGGCCGCGATTGACGAAGACACGCTGGCCGATCTTCATGTCATGGGCCGTCATCAGGTCGTAGCGCAGGCTCGACGAGCAGTGCATCACGTCCTGCGGCCCGCAGCCCAGCATGTCGAACATGTATTCGAACGCCCGCATCCGGGGCTTGTAGGCCTGCGCGTCCTGCGCCGTGTAGGCCGCGTGGAAGGGTGCGCCGAGTTTGGCGATGGAGTGCGGGATCAGCGCCGTCATCGAGTTCGACAGCACGACGAGCGGGATTTCCTTCGCCACTTTGGCGAGGCCCGCGGGCACGTCGGGATGCGGCCCCCAGCTCGGGATTTCATCGACGATGGCTTGCGCGTCGGCCGGATCGAACGGGATTTTCCAGAGCTTGCAGGTGCGTTCGACGGCGTTCTGGACCACTTCGGGATAGGGCTTCCAGGCGCCGAGGACCTCGTCGAGCCGAAAGGACGAGAAGTCGTTGCAGAAGCCGTCCATCACCTCCGGCGTCAGCCGCTTGCCGTAGACGCGGCGCGCGGCCGGGGCCATCTCGAAATAGATCAGCGTGCCATAGCAGTCGAAGGTCACGAATTTCGGGCGGAAGGTGCTCATCGGGTGCTCATCTCGGCTTGCGGGCGTCAGCGCCCGTTGTGGCTGCGATCACGCTTGAGACTAGAGCGGACGCAGCGGGCACGGGCTTGGAAATGCGCTGGCGGCAGCGAAGAATCTGCCGATCCTTCCCCCCGCAGCGGCATGGATTGCCGCCGTCCTGCGCCGTCGCGATGCTGCGACTATGCTTCAGAACTCGCCGATCTCGCCTGCCTTCGAGCCGTCGACCAGCCGCGCATGGCGGAAGGGGCGGGGGTCGACGATCGGCGTCGCGCCGCAGGCGAGATCGGCCGCGAGGTGGCCTGCCGCCGGCCCCAGCCCAAAACCATGCCCGCTGAAGCCGGCCGCCAACACGAAACCGCCGAGCCCGGCGACCGGCGAGATCACCGGCACAGCGTCCGGCGTCGAATCGATATAGCCGCCCCAGCTGTCGGCGACGCCGACATCGTTCAGTACTGGATAGAGCGCCCGCGCCCGCCGCAATGTCTCGGCCACGACGCGACGGCTCGGCGCGGGGTCGAGCACGCGGATGGCCTCAAAGGGTGTCTCTTCGTCGAGACGCCAGCTTCCCAGCGCTTCGGGCCCCTTGAAGAAGGACGACCCGATGCCGAGTTCGATCGCTTTCAGGCGCTTGACGAACATCGGCAGGAAGTTGCGGGCATAGCGCAGTCCCTGCGGCGTGATCTCCAGCGTGCCCGTGCCGCTGATCGCGAGCGTGTAGCTGCCGTCGAGCCGACGGGTCATCGCGCATTCGGGCGTATAGAACGCGTCGAGCAGTTGCGGGGCCGGAGTCGTGCGCAGGATCGTGGAGCGGATGCTCGCCTGCGGGAAGGAAATGCCGTGATGCCGGCAGAAGCCGGAGGCCCAGGCTCCGCCGGCGAGGATCACGGCGTTTGCGCGGATCAGCCCCTTCTCGGTGACGACCCCGGTCACGGTGCCGTTGGTGATGTCGAGGCCGCGCGCCGCGCAGTTCTGGTGGATCGTGGCGCCGTTCTGCCGCGCCCCCTCGGCAAAGGCGGGCGCGGCCAGTTCGGGCTCGGCCTTGCCGTCGCTGACGGAATGCACGCCGCCCAGCCATCGCCGGCCGGCGCCTTCGGTTTTAGCCGTCACCTCCGCGCCCGACAGCATATGCGTGTCGACGCCGAACGGCCTGGCGCTCTCGCGCCAGCGTTCCCATTTCGCGATCTGCTCGGCGTCGTTGCTGGCATAGACCAGCCCGCAGCGCCGGAAGCCGGCATCGCGGCCGGTCTCGCCGGCCAGCCTGTCCCACAATTCCATGGCCCGCATCGCCAGCGGCAATTCGCGCGCATCGCGGTTCTGCTGCCGGCACCAGCCCCAGTTGCGGCTGGATTGCTCGCCGCCGACGACGCCCTTTTCCACCAGCGCGACCGACAGGCCGCGCCGCGCGAGATAATAGGCAGCGGCGCTACCGACGATGCCGGCGCCGATCACGACGATATCGACGCGCTCGGGTAGCGCCTCGTCGCTGGCGACCTGCTCGATTCTTGGCGACATAATCTTCCATACCCTTCGCGAATAGGCGGTCGATCTCTCGGCGGCAGCCCTGAAACGCACCGCTAGACGGTGGCGGTGAGCGAAGATTGGACCTTCTTTCTATGAGTGACAGCCTGAAAATGCCCTCTTCACAGGCAGATCGGCCCCAACGGCACGCTGTGCCGCCGTGAGCCTCGCAATCGGCAGATTCTGGTGCCGTGCCGGCCGCGATCGATGCCCGATGGCCCGCGCCGCCCGCTTAGGATGGCTCAACCAGACAGAAAGAGGGGTTCATCATGGCCGATCATTCCGACAAGAACGCGATCCTCGGTTTCCCCGCCATCCATCGGCGCGCGGCTCTCGGTCTTGGCGCAGGCGCGATGGTCGCGGCGTCGGGCTTCGGTGCGCGGGCGCAGACGGCCAGGGCCGTGCCGCCTCCCCCAGCCAAGCCGACCGGGCAGGTCGTCGTCGGGCTGTCGCAGGAGCCGACCGCCTTCAACCCGCTGATGCCGGGCATCGAGGTCGACGAGACCGTCTGGATGCAGGTCTTCAACACGATGTGGCTGGCCCAGCCCGACGGATCGCTGCTGCCCGATCTCGCCGTCGAGGTTCCCACCGAAGCCAATGGCGGCATCTCCGAAGGCGGCCTCGCCTGGAAGGTCAAGCTGCGCGAGGGCATCACCTGGCATGACGGCACGGCCTTCACCGCGCAGGACGTGAAATACACCCTCGAACTGATCAACGCGCCGGGCTTCAAGGCGCGCACCCGCGTTGGCCACGCGCTGGTCAAGGACATCGTCGTCAAGGGCAACGAGATTTCATGGCGCATGGAGAAGGCTTATGCACCTTATCTCGCGCTGCTCTCCAACACCTTCATCGTGCCCAAGCACTTGTTGGAGAAGGCGGCCGATCCCAACACCGCGCCCTTCAACGGCGCGCCGGTCGGCACCGGGCCGTTCAAATGGGGCACGCGCACGCCCGGCGACAACATCCAGCTCGTCGCCAACGAGAAATACCACGGCAAGGGGCCCTATCTGGAGAGGGCGATCCTTAAATATGTGCCCGACCAGACCGCGCTCTACGCCCAGTTCCGCACCGGGCAGGTCGATCTGATCATCGGCACCGGCATCCAGGCCAATTTCTATGCCGAGGCGGTGAAGCTGCCGGGCCGCAAGGTCGTGATCATCCCCAACGCCTCGCTCGAAGTGGTGATGCCCAATCTCGACAACCCCGTTCTGGCCGAGAAGGCGGTGCGGCAGGCGCTCTACGCCTCGATCAACAAGCAGGCGATCATCGACGTGATCTACTACGGCCTGCACAAGCCGACCGAATCCTTCTCGCCGCAGGAATCCTGGGCCTACAATCCCAATCTTCCCAAGCAGAGCTACGATCTCGCCAAGGCCGGCAAGTTGCTGGACGACGCCGGCTGGAAACGTTCCGGCTCGGGCGTACGCATGAAGAATGGCGTTCCGCTCGAATTCGCGGTCTCCACCACCAATGGAAACGCGCTCCGCGAGCAATGCCAGCAGCTGATGCAGCAGGACTGGCAGCAGATCGGCGTCTCCATGAAGATCAACAACATGCCGGCCGCGGTGCTCTTCGGGGAATTTTACACCCGGTCCAAATTCCAGTCGATCCTGGTCGGCACCGCCTTCCGCACCGTGATCGATCCCGATCCGGCCTCGCGCTTCGCCTCGGACGCGATCCCCGCCAAGAACGGCAGCGGCGCCAACCAGATGCAGTGGCAGAACGCCGAGGTCGACCAGCTGCTCAAGGCCGGCCAGGAAACCTTCGACCAGGCCAAGCGCAAGGCGATCTACTGGAAGCTGCAGGAGATCGCCCGCGAGGAGCTGCCCATCCTGCCGCTCTTCCAGTACGCCCCGGTCGAGGGCTACAAGGAAGGCCTCGTCGGCTACGAGCCCAACATCAACGCCCGCCAGAACACCTGGAACATGGGCGTCTGGTACTGGGCGCGCTGAGGTGAGGCGGGGGCGGGTTCGGACGGTCGCGCCATGAGCACGTTTCTCGTGCGCCGGCTGGCGCAGGCGCTGCTGCTGCTGCTCATCGTTTCGATGATCGGCTTTGCGATCTTGCATCTCGCGCCCGGCGGGCCGCTGTCGCAATTCGCCGCCGGCGGCGACATGACCCAGGCCGATCTCGACCGCATCGCCGAGCAGATGGGCCTGAACCGCCCGCTGCCGGTGCAGTATGTCGAATGGCTCTGGCTGATGCTCTCAGGCGATTGGGGCCGCTCCTATCGCGACCAGCAGCCGGTGCTGCACATCATAGGCTCCCATATCGGGCCGACGCTGGAGCTGATGCTGACCTCGACGCTGGTTGCGATGCTGATCGGCGCCTGGGTCGGCATCCTCGGCGCGATCCGGCGCTATTCGCTGTTCGACTCGCTTGCAACCGTCGGGGCCATGATCGCGCTCTCGATCCCGACCTTCTGGTTCGGCCTCGTCGTGATCTACGTCTTCTCGGTCGGGCTCGGCTGGCTGCCTTCGGGCAACCGCTACACCATCGGCGATGGCTCCTTCCTCAACCGCCTGCACCATCTGATCGGCCCCTGCATCGTTTTGGCGCTGGTCTCGATGGCGGTCTGGAGCCGCTATATGCGCTCTTCGATGCTGGAGGTGGTCAATCAGGACTATATCCGCACCGCCCGCGCCAAGGGCGTGCCCGAGCGGCAGATCGTGCTGACGCATGCGCTGCGCAATGCGCTGCTGCCGATGATCACGATCACCGGTCTACATGTGCCGACGCTGCTCTCGGGCGCGCTCGTCACCGAGACGGTCTTCACCTGGCCAGGCATGGGCCGGCTCTTCCTCGATTCGATCGGCTATCGCGACTATCCCGTCGTGATGGGCATCCTGATGTTCACCGCCGTGATGGTGCTCCTCGGCAGCCTGATCGCCGATATGCTCTACAGCGTCGCCGATCCTCGCATCGCGGGGAGCAGCTGATGAGCGGCGCTCCCTTCGCCAGCACGGCCGAGCCCGCGCTCGCCCCCCGCGCCACGCTCTGGAACCGGCCGGGCTTTCGCCGCTTTCGCCGGCACCGGCTTGCGGTCTTCGGCGCGGCCGCGATCGTGTTCATGACGCTGGCCTGCATCGTCGGGCCGATGCTGATCCCCTACAGCGACACCTTCATCGACATCAGGCAGCGTTTCGCGCCGCCCTTCTCCGGCCCTCATGTGCTCGGCACCGATCCGCTTGGCCGCGATATCCTCGCGCGCCTTTTGATGGCGGGGCGGATCTCGCTGGCGGTCGGCTTCTCCGCCATGCTGATCTCGATGGCGATCGGCGTCTGCGTCGGCATGGTCGCCGGCTATTATCAGGGCGCGGTCGGCGCGCTGCTGATGCGCTTCGTCGACGCGATGCTGTGCTTTCCGTCGATCTTCCTGCTGCTCGCCATCTCCGCGCTGATCTCGCCCTCGGTGCCCTCGATCGTGATGCTGATCGCGATGACCTCGTGGATGGAGGTCGCACGCGTCGTCGAGGCGCAGATGCGTTCGCTGCGGACGCGCGACTTCGCCCAGGCCGCGGTCGCGATGGGCGCCAGCAACACCCGCATCATGTTCCGCGAATTGCTGCCCAACGCGATCGCGCCGATCGTCGTCGCGGCCACGCTCAACGTCGCCCATGCGATCCTGGCCGAGAGCTACATCTCCTTTCTCGGTTACGGCATCCAGCCGCCGACGCCGAGTTGGGGCAATATGCTGGAGGGTGCGCAGAGCTACCTCACCAGCGCGCCCTGGCTCGCCATCCTGCCGGGTGCTGCGATCACGCTGGCGGTGACGAGCTTCAACTTCGTCGGCGATGGCTTGCGCGATGCGCTCGATCCCAGGATGGACCTGCCGTGAGCGGACAGGTTTCGGCGCTCTGGCGCTATCCGGTCAGTTCCATGGCGGGCGAACGGCTGGAGATTGCGCCGCTCGATGCCTCCGGCGTCCTCGGCGACCGCATCTGGGGCGTCGTCGATGGCGCGACCGACCGGATCGCCTCGCCCGGCCGCGAGAAGCATTTCATCACGGTGCCGCGTGGTCATGCCCGGTTCACGCAGGCGGAGAGCGTGGAAATCTCTGCTGACGGCCGCGTCTGGGGTGAGCCGGACAATGCCGCGATCCTCGAAGATATGTCGGCGCTCTTCGGCTTTCCGGCGCGGCTGAAACCGTTCGCGCCGGCCGGAGAAGGCTTCAATCCGCGTTACAACCGCGCGCCCATCCATTTGCTGACGACTGCCGCGATGCGCGCTTTGGAGCGTGATCTGCCCGGCAGCGTCATCGACGAACGCCGCTTCCGCCCCAACATCCTTGTGGATTGGCCAGACGAGGCCGAACCCATCCCCGAGAACGGCTGGCTCGGCCGCGAAATCCGCATCGGCGATGTCGCCCTGCGCGGCAGCATTCCCTGCGGCCGCTGCGGCTTCGTCACCATAGCGCAGGACGGTCTGCCGGTTGATGTCGAGGTGCTGCGCGCGGTCGTGAAGCGCTACGGGCGCAATTTCGGAATCTATTGCGACGTCGTCGTGCCTGGCGAGATCAGGCCGGGCGACGCCGTGACGATCGCTCCCCAGCGTTGAGGATATCCCCGTCATGAGCCGCATCGTCATCGTCGGAGCCGGCATCGTCGGTTTGTCAGTGGCCCGCGCCGCCCTCCAGCGCGGCCATAAGGTCGTGGTTCTCGAACAGGGATCGGCTCCCAATCCGCAGGCCGCCTCGTTCGATAATCACCGCATGATCCGGTACCCCTATGGCGCGGCGGCCGGCTACACCCGCATGGTCACCCAAGCCTTCGCCGCCTGGGACCGGCTCTGGTCCGATCTCGGAACCGTGCATTTCGAGAACACCGGCGCTATCGCGATCTCGCTGGAGCCCGGCGACTACACTCACAAGACGCTCGAAACCTTCAGGTCGGTCGGCCTGCCCCATGAGGTGCTGGATCGCAGCGGCATCGAGGCGCTCTGCCCGCATCTGACCCTGCCCGGGCAGGCCTGGGGCCTCGTCTCCTTCCCGGGTGGGCCGCTCTTCGCCAGCCGTATCGTCACGGAGTTGGCGAAATGGGTTAGCGCCCATGGCGGTGTCATCGAGCATGACTGTTGCGTCGCCAGCGTTAATCTGGAGGCTGGCGTCGCGACGCGGGTCGACGGCTCGCAAATCGCGGGCGATCTCCTTCTGGTCGCGGCCGGAGCATGGCTGCCGACCTTGCTGCCGGATCGTCATGGCGATGCGGCCGTCTATCGGCAGGGGCTCTGCTATGTCGAGCCGCCCGCGCAGTACGCGCAGTCATGGTGTGATGCGCCGGCCATCGCGGCGCTGGGCGACCATACCGGCTATACGTTGCCAGACCGACGCGGCGCGGGCCTCAAGATCGGCTATTCCGCCCATCGCCGCCCGGCGCGCCCGGAGACGGAAGGCTTCGGCTCCGATCTGGAGAGCGAGAGCCGCGCCATCCTGGGGGCCTTCAAGCCCTATTTGCGTGATTTCGACGCCTATCGCCCGACGCGCATCCAGGTTGGCTACTACGTCCTCGACGCCTCGCATCGCTTCAGGGTCGAACAGACCGGTCGCGGTCTCGTCGTGACCAATTGCGACGGCCAGATGTTCAAGTTCGGCCCTTTGCTCGGCGAGCGCATTCTCGGCATGTTCGCGGGCGAGGAGAGTGCGGCCGATCTCGCGCATTGGGCGGCGGGGTACTGAACGCCGCCGATCCGCCTGATTTGCATTTCCGCGGCGATTGCGGTTGTGAGCCGGCGCGTCCTGTCGCAAAATCCCCGTCGGCGCTTGCCTTGCAATTGGTATTCTAGAGGGCTAGCGTCGGATAAGACCACTCGGTATGCCGCCGGGGCGGTCATCCGCGTTCGAGGCGCTCTCAACCCGCCCGACGCCGCGACGGGAGATTGAGAGATGACACGTTCCCTCAAGGCCGGCGTGGCGGTGGTCGCACTGATGCTGGGTCTTGGCGCGGGCTTGGGCGCAACCTTAGGCCTGCCCGGGACGGCGCAAGCCCAGGTTCTGCAGGCGGCGGTCGATGGATCGCCCGCCGGGCTCGACCCGCACATCATCACGGCCTTCAACTCGTTCCAGATCGTCAACGGCACGATCTATGAGGGGTTGACCAATATCGACAAGGATCTGCGCGTCGTGCCGGCGCTGGCGCAGTCCTGGACGATGTCATCGGACGGCAAGAGCTATGTCTTCAAGCTCGTCGCGGGCGCTACCTTTCATGACGGCAAGCCGGTCGAGGCGGCCGATGTCGTCGCCAGTCTCAACCGCGTGCTGTCGAAGGACATCGCCTCGCCGCTGGCGAGCCGCCTCGCCGCAATGGAGAAGGCCAGCGCCGTCGATGCCGCAACCATTGAGGTGACACTGAAGGAGCCCTCCGCCCCCTTCCTGACGGCGCTTGCCGGGATCGCGATCGTGCCGCGCGCCTTTGAGGCCAGCAAGGACGGCCTCCAGCGCCAGCCGGTCGGCACCGGCCCGTTCAAGTTCAAGGAATGGCAGCCCAATGGCTTCATCGAGCTGGAGAAGCATGCCGGCTACTGGAACAAGGGCCTGCCGAAACTCGACGGCGTGAAGTTCAACATCATTCCAGAATCGGCGACGCGTCAGGTCGGCATTTCCAGCGGGCAATACGCCATGCTGCCCAATATAGACGCCGCCACCGCGCTCCAGCTCAAGGGCAAGCCCAACGTCAGGATCGCCGAGACGCTGGAGCTCGCCTACACGCTGGTCGGCATGAACGTCTCGAAGCCGCCCTTCGACAACCCCAAGGTGCGCGAAGCGCTGAACTATGCGCTGAACCGGCAGGAAATCGTCCAGGCCGCTCTGTTCGGCGCGGGCGTGCCCGGCGGGCCGCTGTCGCCGGCGCTCAAGGACTGGGCCGTCGACGTCAAGTCGTTCCCCTGTTTCACGCCATCCGCCGCCAAGGCGCAGGAATTGCTCAAGGCGGCCGGCGTCGCAGCTCCCGTCGCGGTGACGCTGCTGGTGCTGCCCCGGCAGGACATCCGCGACATCGCGCAGGCGGTGCAGGCCCAGCTCAACAAGGCCGGCTTCAAGGCGGAGCTCAAGATTCCCGAGCTCGGCCAGTTCGTGCAGGACTGGCGCAACTCGAATTTCGACGCCTTCGTTTCGACCAATGCCGGCTCGGTCGATCCCGACGATTATTTCTACCGCACCTTCCGCACGGCGGGTTCGACCAATGTCTTCAAATACTCCAACCCCGAGATCGACAAGCTGCTCGACAGCGCCCGCATCGAGGCTGATCAGGCCAAGCGCAAGGCGTCCTATGCCGGCGTCCAGTCGCTGCTGAGCTGCGACGGGCCTGCCGCCTTCATGACCTATGGCCAGCTCTTCACCGCGACGCGCGGCAATGTCAGCGGCTTCGACATCGTCGCCAACCGCTCGCTCTTCACGCTCGCCACGACGGCACAGGCGAAGTGAGGCACTGGTTGCGCAATTTCGTGCGCAACGACTGTCTGGCTTTGCGCCATAGCCTCGTGAGTTCTCTCGGAACCACGTCGTCGTCCCGGACAAGCCGCGTAGCGGCGCCGAGCCGGGATCCATTCCGGAACGGCTCAGGAATGGATCCCGGGTCTGCGCTGCGCTTGCCCGGGATGACGATGAGCGTTTCCTGAGCCATGTGCGAGCCTCGCCCATGAGCTTCGTGCGCACCCGCCTCGTCGACCTCGCCATCGTGCTGTTTGGCGTCTCCGTCCTGACCTTCCTGATGATCAGGCTGATCCCCGGCGATGCGGTGGCGATCATGCTCGGGGCCAACACCGAGGTGACGCCGGAGCGCGTGACGGAACTGCGCGCCCGCATCGGCCTCGACCAGCCGATCCTGAGCCAGTATCTCGCCTGGCTCGGCGGCGTGCTGAAGGGCGATCTCGGCGTCTCGCTCTGGACGCGGCGGCCGGTCGCCGCCGAAATCGCCGGCCATGTCTGGCCAACGCTCCAACTCACTGTGATGTCGCTGCTAATCGGTGCCGGGCTCTCGCTGCCGCTGGGCGTGCTGATGGCGCATCTGCGCGGCAAGGGCTGGGATATCGGCCTCCAGATCGGCTCGATCGCCGGCCTGACCATCCCGTCCTTCTGGCTCGGCATCATGATGGTGCTGGCTCTGACGACGCTTGCGCCGGACCTGCAGATGCTCGGCTATGTCCCTTTCGACGAGGATCCGCTCGGCAATCTTGCCCGGCTGATCCTGCCGGCGATCGCGCTCGCCCTGCCGATCCTGGCCAATCTCGCAAGGCTCGTCCGCTCGGCCATGCTCGATGCGCTCCAGCAGGACTATGTCCGCACCGCTCGCGCCAAGGGCGTTTCCGAGGGGCGCATCCTGTTCAGCCACGCCTTGCGCAACGCACTTATTCCCTTCGTCACCAGCGCGGGTATCATGACCGGCTATCTGCTCGGCGGGGCGATCGTCGTCGAGCAGGTCTTCGCCATTCCCGGCCTCGGCCGGCTGATTCTCGGCGCCATCGCCGAGCGCAATTATCCGCTGGTGCAGGCGACCATCCTGGTGATTACCTTCGCCTTCGTGCTGGTGAACTTTGCCGTCGACCTGCTCTATGCGGTGATCGACCCTCGGGTGCGCCTGTGAGCGCGGGGACGGTCGAATGCCGCGGGCCCGGCCGCATGCCAAAACTGCTCGTCGTTGCGACCGGCGCCGTAGTCGCGCTCGTACTGCTGGCTGTGTTCGCGCCGTTGGTTGCGCCCTATGACCCGCTCGAGCAGAGCATCCTCGCTCGGCTGAAGGGGCCGAGCGCCGAGCACTGGCTCGGCACCGACCAGTTCGGCCGCGACCTGCTCTCGCGCGTCATCCACGGCCTGCGCGCCTCGCTTGGCATCTCCGCCTCGGCGGTCGCCGTCGCGCTCGTGCTGGGCGGCTCGCTCGGGCTGGCGGCGGCGTATTATCGCGGCTGGATCGAGCGCATCATCATGCGCTGCATGGACGTATTCTTCGCCTTTCCGGTGATCCTGCTCGCGATCGGCGTCATCGCCATGCTCGGGCCGGGTGCGGGCCCGACCGCGATCGCCATCGCTGTGGTCTACACGCCGATCTTCGCCCGGCTGCTGCGCGGGCCGGCGCTGGTCGTGGCCGAGAGCGATTATGTCGTACATGCCCGCTCGGTCGGTGCGTCCGACGTTCGCATCATCTTCAGGTACATGCTGCCCAATCTGGCGAGCGTCGTGCTGGTCCAGACCAGCCTGCTGCTTTCGGCGGCGATCCTTGTCGAGGCGTCGCTGTCCTTCCTCGGGCTGGGCACGCAGCCGCCCGCGCCCTCGCTCGGCACCATGCTGTCGGAAGGTCGCAACTTTCTCCTGCTTTCGCCCTGGAGCGCGATCTTCTCGGGCGTCGCGATCCTGATCCTGGCGTTCGCGCTGAACCTGCTCGGGGATGTTCTGCGCGATACGCTCGATCCGCGTCTGCGGGGCGAGCGGTGATCTGCCGGGACGCCGCGCCCGATGATATCCCATGGCTGGCGGCTGTCGCGCTCGACAATTACCGCGCCGTCTTCATGCCGCTGCTGCCGGCCTGCGACTGGTCGGGTTTCGACGAAACGCATTTCCGCAAGCGCTTCGCCGACACATGGTCGCGCGTCCGTATCGTCGCAGACGTCGCGCCGCAGGGTTTCGCGCTGGTCAGCGACGGCCATATCGACATGTTCTTCGTGGATCGCGCCGCGCAGGGCAGGGGCGTCGGCCAGGACTTGCTCGAAGATGCGCAGGCGCGGGGCGCGCGCTCGCTGGAGACCTTCGCGCTCAACCTGGCGGCGCGGCGCTTCTACGAGCGGGCCGGCTGGCGCGTCGCGGCGGAATATGCCCGCCTTTTCGCTGGTGTCAGCTGCGATTTCTTGCGCTACGAGCGCGGCTCGCGCACCTCGACGACGAAATCATAGCGGTCGCCGCGATAGGCCGAGCGGGTGAACTCGACCGGCGTGCCGTTGGGCAGGAAGCCGCGCCGCTCGATCCGCAGGATCGCCGCGCCGACGGGAACCGAGAGCAGCTTCGCCTCGGGCGCGGTCGCCAGCGAAGCCTGCAGCCGTTGCAGCCCCCGCACGGGCTTCGCTCCGCGCGCATCGAGCGCGGCATAAAGCGAGACGCCGACCTCGTCGAGCGAGGGCAAATGATGCGCCGGGATGACTGCGCGCTCGATCGCCAGCGGCTCGTCGTCGGCGGTGCGCACGCGGGTCAGGCGATGCACCGGCTGGTCGAGCGAGAGCGCCAGCGCCATGGCCTCGTCGGGGGTCGGCAGGCCGGTCGCCTTCTCGACCCAGATCGAGCCGGCGGCGTGCCCTCGGATGGCCATATCGGCCGAGAACCCGGCCAGCAGCGCGGCCGGCTGCTCGATGCGTGGCGCGATATAGGTGCCCGAGCCGTGCCTGCGCGAGAGCAGCCCCTCGCGCAGCAGGACATCCAGCGATTTGCGCACGGTGACGCGCGAAATCCCGATCGCCTCCGACAGCTCCCGTTCCGAGGGCAGGGCGTCGCCGGTCCTGATCTCGCCATCGCCGACCTGCGTGCGGATGATGTCGGCGAGTTGCAGATAGAGCGGCGTCGGGCTCGTCTCGCTCAGCTGGCCGCGGGTGATGCGCAGCATCAAAAGGCCCCGTCCGCCAGTTCCGACAGCGCCACCCTGAGATTGCCGCCGCTGCGCGACAGGATCGCCGCCGCCATCTCCGGGCTGTAGCCCAGCACGACCAGCGTTGCGAGCTTGATGTCGCCATGCGTCGTCTGGAGCGCGGCCGCCGCCTCGTCGAGATCGCAGCCGGCGATCCGCGCCACCATCCGCTCGGCGCGCAGCTTCAGCTTCACATTGGCGGTGCGCATATTGACCATCATGCCGCGATAGACCCGGCCGAGCTTCAGCATGATCCCGGTCGAGATCAGGTTGAGCACGACCTTCTGTGCGGTGCCGGCCTTCATCCGGGTCGAGCCGGCGATGAGTTCGCTCCCGGTCTCGATCAGCACCGGGAAGCGCGCCGCCGCCAGCAGCGGCGCGCCGGCATTGTTGGCGATGCCGATCGTGACCGCGCCGAGCTCGGTCGCGCGCGCGACGGCCGCGACCGTGAAGGGTGTCGTGCCGCTCGCCGCGACGCCGATGACCACGTCGGCCGCCCCCGTTCCCGCGCCCTCGATCTGGCTGATGCCATCGGCGGCGTCGTCCTCCGCGCCCTCGACGCTGGAGATCAGCGCGCCGCGCCCGCCTGCCATCGCGAAGACGATGCGTTCCAGAGGCCAATCGAATGTCGGCGGCAGTTCCGCCCCGTCCTGCACCGCGACGCGGCCCGAGGTTCCAGCCCCGACATAGATCAGCCTGCCGGTCTCGCCGAGCACCTCGGCTGCGGCTGCGGCCGCCGCCGTCAGAGCCGGCAGCGCGGCGCGCACGGCGGCCACCGCCGACATCTGCCCGTCCCACATCGCCTCCATGGCGCTGGCGAAAGGCCAGGCGTCGAGGTCTGTAAAGCGGGGATCGACGTCTTCGGTCGCCATGGGCGGGGCACTCGCAGGGATACCAGTTACAAGAATACCAGTTAAATGCCTTTGACGCATCAGGAGATACCAATTAGCTCTGGAAACCGCAATCGCCAATCCATTCCGACACCCCCGGTCGCGCCGCCATGCCAGCTCTGATCGCCCGGTTTCCCTTCCTCTCCGCCTGCCTGGGCATGGCGCTGCTGACCGGCATGGACGCGCTGGTGAAGCAACTGTCGGGCGGCTATCCGACCTTCCAGATCGTCTTCATGCGCTTTGCCGTGACGGCCGTGATCATCGGCGCGGGTGTGCTGGCGCTGCGTCAGGACTGGCCCCGTCGCGACCGCCTGAAGGCCCATGCCGGTCGCGCCCTGCTGATGGTGGTGACGACGTCGAGTTTCTTCTATGCGCTTGGCCATCTGCCGCTGGCGGATGTCTTCGCGCTGTCCTTCACCTCGCCGATCTTCACGGCGCTGTTTGCCGCGCTGTTCCTGAAGGAGCCGGTCGGCGCCGCCACGGCCGGGGCCATCGCGACGGGCTTCCTCGGCATGCTGGTGATCGTCTTCGGCGCGGGCGGCGCCGCGTCCAATGCGTCCTATCCGCCGCTGGCGCTGACGTGTGCGCTGCTTTCGCCGGTCACCTATGCGCTCAGCATCGTGCTGCTCAGAGCGCAGACGGCGAGCGAGCCGGTGACGGTCATCGTCACCGTCCAGGCGGCGCTGGTCGCGCTGATGCTGACGCCGGTCATGGCCGTGCAGTTCGTCTGGCCCTCGCCCCACGACGGGCTGGTCTTCCTGCTGCTGGGCGCGCTCGGCTCGGCCGGCTATCTCGCTTTCGCCGGCGGCCTGAAGCATATCAGCGCGGCCCGTTTCAGCGTCGTCGAATATACCGGGCTGCTCTGGGCGGCGGCGCTCGGCTTGGTCTTCTTCCGCGAGACGCCGCCGGTCTCGATCTGGCTCGGCGCCGGTCTGATCATCGCGGGCTGCCTGATCGTCAGCCGCAGTCGCGCGCCGAAGCCGGAAGCTAAGGCAGCGTCGTCCTCGCCAGAATGATCGCGCCCGAGACCGCGTCGCCATCGGCCGGCTTGAGCCGGTGGCGGACATCGGGCGAAAGCCACGGCGTGATCGCGCTCGAAAGCCCACCCAGCAGCGTCACACGCGACGCGCCCTGCCCGAACAGCGCCCGCACCAGCCCGTCGACCTGCTCGGCCGCGCTCTGGACGATGCGGCGGCCTGCGGCATCGCCCTGGTTGGCATGGCGCATCACCAGCGGCGCGAAGGTGGCGTAATCGGTCGCGCTCGCGCCATCCATCCAGGCGACGGCCTCGGCCGGGTCGTTCTGGAAGCGCTGCATCACCTCAGCCAGCAGCGCCGTCGTCTCGACGCGCCCGTCATGCGCCCGCAGCGCCAGCCTGACCGCCTGCAGGCCGAGATCCGCGCCGCTGCCCTCGTCCGAGATCGGAAAGCCATAGCCGCCGACGCGAAGATCGCGTCCCTCGATACGCCCGATCCCGATCGAGCCGGTCCCGGCGATGACGATCGCGCCGTCCTGCCCGGAATGCGAGCCGAGGCAGGCCGCGAGCCCGTCGCTGATAAAGGCAATGCCGGAAAACGGGTGCGGCAGGGCTTGCAGGGCCTCCAGCGCGCCCTTGCGGCCGATGCCGGCGAGCCCGATGCCGGCCCGGATCGCGCCTTGCGCGTCTGGTCCGAGACCCGCCTCCAGCAAGGCGGCCTCGATCGCGGTCATCACCGAGGCCCAGGCCTTGTCGATGCCGAGCCGCGTCGTCGCAGGCCCCGACAAACCCTGGCCGAGCACCTCGCCGGTTTCCGTCTCGATGCGGGCGCGGCAGCCCGTGCCGCCGCCATCGACGCCCAGCAGATAGCGCTCGCGTCCCGGCACGGCGCTAGTCCTTCAGCCGGGTGATGTCGGCCCCGCAGCGCCGGAGCTTCAGGTCGAGTTGCTCATAGCCCCGGTCGAGATGGTAGACGCGGTTGATGATCGTCTCGCCATCGGCGACCAGCGCCGCCAGCACGAGGCAGACCGAGGCCCGCAGATCCGTCGCCATCACCTGCGCGCCCCGGAGTGGGCCGCCGCCGCGAACCAGCGCTGAGGTCGCCTGCAGCGTGATGTTGCCGCCGAGCCGCTGCAATTCCGGCACATGCATGAAGCGGTTCTCGAACACCGTCTCGCGGATCAGCGCCGCGCCCTCGATCTGCGTCATCAGCGCCATGAACTGCGCCTGCAGATCGGTCGGAAAGCCGGGATAGGGCTCGGTCGTGATGTCGACGCCCTTCAACGGGCCGCCGCCCGCGACGATCAGGCCGCGGTCGCCCGGCCAGATCCTGACGCCGACGCTTTCCAGGACCTGCGCGACCGAGGCCATCTGCTCCAGTCGCGCATGGGTGAGCTCGAGCTGTCCGCCGGTGATGGCGGCCGCGATCGCATAGGTGCCGGCCTCGATCCGGTCCGGGATGATGTGGTGCCGGGCCGCTCGGAAGACCGTGTCGCCCTGCACGAGAATCCGGTGAGTGCCCGCGCCCTCGATCCGCGCGCCCATGGCGACCAGCGCTTCGGCGAGATCGGCCACTTCCGGCTCGCGTGCGGCGTTGATGATCTCGGTCTCGCCCTTCGCCCGGGTCGCGGCCATCATCGCGGTCTCCGTCGCGCCGACCGATGGCGAGCCGAGCACGATGCGCGCGCCGCGCAGGCCCGTGCCGGCGTCGGCGATGATCATCCCGCCTTCGATCTCGATCTGCGCGCCCAGAGCCGCCAGCGCCTTGACGTGGAGATCGACCGGGCGCGCGCCGATGGCGCAGCCGCCCGGCAGCGAGACCCGCGCCCGCCCGAAGCGCGCCAGCAGCGGCCCTAGCACCAGCACGGTCGCGCGCATTCGCCGGACGGTGTCGTAGGGCGTCTCACCGGCATTGGCTTGGCCGGCATCGATCGTTGCGGAGTGTGGGTCGTGCCGCGTCACCACGGCGCCATGAGCCGCCACGACAGCCAGCATATTGTCGATGTCGCTGACCGCGGGGAGGTTGTCGAGCCGCAGCGGCTGTTCGCTCAGAAGGGCGGCCGCAATCTGGGGCAGGCTCGCATTCTTGGCGCCGCTGATGGTGACCGCGCCTTCGAGGCGCCTGCCGCCGATGATCCGAAGCCGATCCATCCATACCCTCTTGTGACGACCTAAATGGTGTCATACTGGTATTGTCAAGGTGCGACCACAGGCATGCGTGTGGGCACTGTCTTCGCCGACGGGCAGCGCCCGCGTCAACGCACAAGGCCGCCCTTGGATCGCGCTTTGCTCCCCTCCGCGCAAGACCATTTCCTGATCGGGGCACCGCAGCTCTTTGACGGAGAGGGCCTGCGCGGCCCCTGCATGGTCGAGGTCGCGCAGGGCCGCATCGTCGCGCTTCACGAGGCCGGCAGCGCTTCGGCCGGCCTGCCCGTGACGAAGCTGCCGCCCGGCAGCGTGCTCGCGCCCGGCTTCATCGATCTTCAGGTCAATGGTGGCGGCGGCGTGCTGTTGAACGATGCGCCCTCGGTCGCGGCGATCGGCGCGATCGCCGCTGCGCATCGTCGCTTCGGCACGACCGGGCTGCTGCCGACGCTGATCACCGATGCGCCCGAAAAACTCGCCGCGCTCGCCGCCATCGCCGACGAAGCGCTCGCCATCCCCGGCGTGCTCGGCTTCCATATCGAGGGGCCGTTCCTCAGTCCCGCCCGCAAGGGCATCCATCCCGCCGCGCATATCCGCCTGCCGACGTCGTCGGATCTCGATGCGCTGATGAAACTGGCCCGCTGTGGCCGTTCGCTGATCACGCTCGCGCCCGAGCAACTCGGAGCGGAGGTGCTGCAGGCTTTGTCCGATGCCGGATTTCGTCTCGCGCTCGGCCATAGCGATGCGACCGCCGCAGAGGTCGAAGCCGCCATCGGCCATGGCGCGACCGGCGTGACGCACCTCTTCAACGCGATGTCGCAAATGACGCCGCGCGCGCCGGGGCTCGTCGGCGCGACGCTGGCCGATGACAGGCTGTACGCCGGCATCATCTGCGACGGACTTCACGTCGATCCGGTCAACCTGCGCGCGGCCTTCCGCGCCAAGAGGCGCGACCGGCTGATGCTCGTCACCGATGCGATGTCGCTTGTCGGCGCGCAGGCGTCACAGTTCCTGCTGCATGGCCGCCGCATTGCTTTGAAGGACGGCCGCCTCACCGACGAAGCGGGCACGCTCGCCGGCGCACACCTGACCATGATCGAGGCCGTCCACAATGCGGTCGCCGTCCTCGGAGTGACGCTGGAGGACGCACTCGTCATGGCGTCGCGGACGCCGGCTGCGTTCCTTGGCCTGGGCGACGAACTCGGCCGGGTGGCCGCCGGCTACCGCGCCGACCTCGTCGCCTTCGACGACAGCGTCGTCGTCGCGACCTGGATCGGTGGGCGGGTCAGCACTGAGAGTGCGACACCGCCAGCCAATGGGTGACAACCCCGCTTCGGCCTGCTCAATTATGGGTGGAATACAAAGCTGCTCAGATATCGAATTTCGTTATCGTTTTGAGCGTTCGGCTGCGAGCAATTGCCCAACCCAGATGCCACGCTCGACATGGTCTGTGATGATTTCGGAGATTGCCTCGCCGGCAAAAAGCGTCAGGCGAGAGGCCGGGCGGTCGGCGGGATAGGACAGGATCAGCCGGCGCGTCGGCGCGGGGTCGATCAGAGGCGCGCCGGTCAGGCTGCCGGTAGCGATATCGGCGTGGATCGGCGCCAGCGGCAGGATCGTCCAGCCGTGGCCATGCCGGACGAGGTCCTTCAGCGTCGCGTAGGAATCGGCTTCGAGCGCGACATCGAGCGCGATGCCGGCCTCGGCCGCGCAACGCTCGACGATGGTGCGAAGGCCGTGCCGGACGCTCGGCAACAGCAGGCGCTTGCCCTGGAGTTCGCGGAACGGCAGCGCCCTGACCGTGGAGAAACCGGCCTCGGGCGGGCCGATCAGGAACAGGTTCTCAAGCAACAGCGGCAGGGATCGCATCGAGCGCGCCGGGCGCGGATCGTAGAGGATAGCGACATCGATCTCGCCGCGATGCAGCCAGTCGAGCAGATAGCCGGTATAGGCGCTGACCAGCCGCAACACAGCTTTTGGGTGGGCTTTGCCGAAGGCGGCGACGAGCGGCACCGAGATGATGTCGGCGACCGTCGGCGGCAGGCCGATCGCGATCTGGCCCGATAGCTGGGCGCCGGTGTCGGAAGCGCTGGCGCGGATCTCGTCCAGTTCCGCCATGACGCGCGTCGCGCGCTTCAGCACCTCGCGGCCGTGCTCGGTCAACACCATGCCGCGGCCATGGCGGGTGAACAGGGCGATGCCGAGTTCGTCTTCCAGCAGCCGCACCTGCCGGCTCAGCGCGGGCTGGGCGATGTTCATCCGATCGGCCGCCTTGCTGAGGCTGCCGAGCTCGGCGACGTGAATCAGGGTGCGCAGCTGCGAGAGTTCCATCGCCGATAACCTAGCAGCATAGCTGATCACAAAAAAGGATCGCTGATCTATAGCTGCAAAAAGACTAGCATCAGCCCATAGTCGAATTCGATCGGAGGATCGTCGTGGGCCAGACCGCAGTCTCCAATGCCGCCGATGCGGAGGCAGCCGCCGCCGCGGTCAGCGGCTGGCCAGCCCGGCTCTATGCCATTCTGAAGGCGGCCGATGTCCGCCAGATGGCCTTCGTGCCCGATGCCGGCCATAGCGCCCTGATCAGACTGTTCCAGGCCGATGCGGAGGTGAACACCAACGTCCTCACCACCGAGGAGGAGGGCGTCGCCATCGCGGCGGGGGCCTGGCTCGGTGGCCAGCGCACCGTCCTGCTGATGCAGTCGAGCGGCGTCGGCAACTGCATCAATATGCTGTCGCTGCCGGTGATCGCGCGCCTGCCGCTGCTGATGCTGGTGACGATGCGCGGCGAATGGGCCGAGTTCAATCCCTGGCAGATGCCGATGGGGCGCGGCACGCAGGCCGCGCTCGAGGCGGTCGGCATCCGCGTGATGCGCGCCGATACCGCGCAGGATCTGGTCGAGACGGTCGAGGCGGCGGCAGCGCTGGCCTATGACGCCGACCAGCAGATCGCGGTGCTGATCGGCCAGCGCCTGCTCGGCAAGAAGAAGTGGTGATGGCGATGACCCGTTCCGACAGCAGCAGGCCCGGCACGATGGCGCGGCGCGACGTGGTCGCTGCACTCCTGAAGCAGCGTGACGACGTCCTCGTCGTCACCGGGCTTGGCTCGGCGACCTATGACGTCCACGCCGCCGGCGACCATGACGCCAATTACTATCTCTGGGGCGCGATGGGCGGGGCGGCGCTCGTCGGGCTGGGTCTGGCGCAGGCGCAAGGGTCGAAGCGCGTGCTGGTCATCACCGGCGACGGCGAGCAGCTCATGGCCTTCGGCAGCCTCGCCACCATCGCGGTCGCCAAACCGCGCAACCTCGACATCGTGGTGATCGACAACCAGCATTTCGGCGAGACCGGGATGCAGGCGAGCCATACCGGGCGCGGCATCGATCTGGCGAAGGTCGCCGAGGTCTGCGGCTTCGCCGAGGCCCGGACGCTGAGCGACATGGCGCAGGTAGAGGCGCTGTGTGCAACGCTGACCGGCGCGGCGCAGGGGCCACGTCTTTTCGTCATCAAGGTCGCGGCGGAAAACCCGCCCCGTTCGTTGCCCTCGCGCGATGCGGTCTACATCAAGAACCGTTTCCGTGCTCATCTGGGGCTGCCGCAGGGCTAGGCCGGCGCACACAACAAAAACGCGAGGAACGACCATGGATACGATCGGTTTTGTCGGGCTCGGCCGCATGGGCCGGCCGATGGCCTCGAATTTGTGCCGGAAGGGCTTCCGCCTCGTTGTCCACGACATCGATCGCGAGGCCGTCGCGGAACTGGAACTGCTGCAGTCGCACGGCGCCGAATCGGTCGCGGAGGTCGCGGCCACGGCCGGCTTGATCGTCACCATGCTGCCCAATTCCGCGATCGTTCAGCAGGTCGTGGCAGGTCCCGGCGGCGTCCTCGACAATGCGAAGCCCGGCAGCCTGATCATGGACATGAGCACTGTCGATCCGCTGACCACCGACGCACTGGCGGCAAAAGCCGCGGCGAAGGGCATCGCCTTCGTCGATGCGCCGGTCGGCCGGCTCGCCTCCCATGCCGATCGCGGCGAATCCCTGTTCATGGTCGGCGGCTCGCCCGCCGATTTCGAGCGCGTCCGGCCGTTGCTGGAGGCGATGGGCAGCACGGTGCATCATTGCGGCCCGGTCGGCGCGGGCACGCGCACCAAGCTCGTCAACAACTACTTGGCCGTCTCGTCCTGCCAGATGAACGCCGAGGCCCTGGCCCTGTCGCAGCGTTTCGGGCTCGATCTGGAGACGACGCTGGAGGTGATCTACGGCACCACCGCGATCAACGGCCAGCTCAAGATTGCCTGGCCGGCCAAGGTGCTCAAGGGCGATGTCGCGCCGGGATTCACCATCGATCTCGCCCACAAGGATCTGAGCCTGATCATGGAGGCGGCCAATGCCGCCAGGGTGCCGATGCCGATGGCGGCCGCCGCGCGCGAAGCCTTCAGCGCCGCGCGCGCCAGCGGCTTCGGCGGTCAGGATTTCTCGGCGATGGTCGACGCGCTCTGCCAGTCGGCCGGCATCGAAAAGCCGCGCCTGAAGGGCTGACCCAGGCGCCGGTCGCGTCAACCGCCTGTTCTGGCCGCGTCGGCGCTCCCCGTCATGCTCCGGCGGCGCCCCTTGAGCTTGGGGTTCAGCGTCTCCTGCAGCGCGTCGCCGACGAGGTTGGCCGAGAGCACGAACAGGAACAGCGCCAGCGACGGCCCGATGATGAGATAGGGCGCGCTGGTGATGACCTCCTTCGCCTCGTTCAGCATCTGGCCCCATTCCGGCGTCGGCGGCTGGACGCCGAGCCCGAGATAGCTCAGCGCCGCCGTGTTCAGCACGAAGACCGGCAGGGTCAGCGTCGCCTGCACGATGATCGGGGCGGAGATGTTGGGCCAGATATGCGCGCGCAGGATGCGCGGCCAGCGCGCGCCGGCAGCGATCGCAGCCTCGACATAAAGCTCTTCCTTGGCGGCCAGCGTGACGCCGCGGGCGATGCGGATGAATTGCGGCACCTGCGACAGGCCCAGCGCGATGATCACGCCGTTTTCGGAGGGGCCGGCGATGACGACGATGACGATCGCCAGCAGGATGATCGGGAAGACCAGCATGATGTCGGTCATGCGCAGCACCAGCGCTTCCAGCCGGCCGCCATGATAGCCGACGAACATGCCCAGCGGCACGCCGGCCACGACTGCGAACAGGATCGACGACAAGGCGATCCGCGTCGTCACCTGCGTCGCCAGGATCACGCGCGAGAGCACGTCCCGGCCGAACTGGTCGGTGCCGAGCCAGTTCGACCATGACGGCGGCTTCATGCCCTGCCGCAGGCTGATCGCGTAGGGGTCGCTCGGCGTGATCCACTGCGCGCTCAGCGCCACCAGCATCAGCGCCGCCAGGATGACGGCGAAGGCGAGGCCGACGCGGTCGCGCGCGAAGCTCCTGAGGAAGTCCATCGGCGTCTGCTGCTCCGGCGATTCTGGCGGTTCAGAGGGAAATGCGCGGGTCGAACCAGGTGTAGAGAAGGTCCACGACCAGATTCAGCGTGATGAAGATGATCGCGAACATGAAGATCGAGGCCTGGATGATCGGCAGGTCGCGGGTCAGCACGGATTCGACCATCAGTCGCCCGAGACCGGGCCAGTTAAAGATCGATTCGATCACCACCGAGCCACCCAGCGTGTGCCCGAAGCCGAGCCCGAACAGCGTGATGATCGGCAGGAAGGCGTTGGGCATGGCGTGGGTCAGGATGATCCGCCATTCCGGCACGCCCTTGGCGCGGGCGGTGACGATGAACTCGCGCCCCAGCGCCTCGATCATGCAGGAGCGCACCATGCGGGTGAAGATCGCCGCCTGATAGGCGCCCAGCGTCACCACCGGCAGGATGTAGTTCCACCATGACGCCATGCCGCCGATCGGCAGCCATTCGAGATGGACGCCGAAGAGATAGATCGCGGCGATGCCGGTAACGAAGACCGGCAGGCAGATGCCGACAAGCGAGCCCAGCGTCACGGCCTTGTCGAGCGGATGGCCCCAGAACGCCGCCGAAAGCGAGCCGAGCGTCAGGCTGACGACGACGGCAAACAGCATCGCCAGGCAGGCGAGCTGAGCGGTGTTCAGAACCCGTACCAGTACGATGCCGAGCACCGGCTGGCGGTTGTAGTTCGACACCCCGAAATCGCCGAGCAGCACATTGCCGATATAGGTGGCGTATTGCACCGGCAGCGGCCGGTCGAAGCCATAGGCCTTGCGGATGCCGTCGACGACCTCCTTGGGCGCGTTGTCGCCGGCCAGCAGCACGGCGGGGTCGCCGGGTATGATGTGGAACAGCGCGAACAGGAAACTCAGCAGAAGCATGCCCGCCAGGACGATGAAGCCCACCCGCCCGATGATCAGTTTCAGCAAGGTCGGTGGACCTTGCGCCTGACCGCTGCGGAGGGCGCCGCACTCACCGCTTCACGCCCTGCCGTTCCATCTCCGCCTTGTCGAACCAGGCGAAATGGGCGGGATAGTTGTCGACGGCCAGGATGCGGTCGCCCTTGAGATAGGTCCGCCCGGCGAGGCCGAGATTGAGCGTCGGCAGATAGATCACCGGGGCGGTTTCGAGCAGCCGCGCCATCCACTGTTTGACATAATCCTTGCGTTTGGCCTCGTCGGTCTCGGCATGGGCGAGGTCGGCGAGGCGGTCGATCTCTTTGTCCGAGAAGAACATGCGGTTGGCGCCGGCCGGCTTCCACGCCTTGGTATGGGTGAAATACATCATCGGCTCGTCGGGATCGGCGGTGGGCACGCCCCATGACAGCAGCGCCATGTCGTATTTGGCATTGTCGGGGGCCTGGTTCATCGCCGCGCTGAAGGCCGCGCTCTCCATCACGGTCATGTCGACGCCGATGCCGAGCTGGGTCAGGAAGGTCTGGATCAATTGGGCGGTCTGGTAGTCGCCCTTGGTCGAGCCGCGCGGTGTCCACAGCTTCAGCCGCAGGGCTTTGCCGCTGGCGTCCCTGAGCGCGCCGCCGCTCATCTCGTAGCCGGCTTCCTTCAGCAACGCCTTGGCCTTGGCGACGTCGTAAGGAAAGATCGTGTCCTCGCCGGGCGCGCGCATGTCGGCGAAGCCGACCACGCCTTCGGTCATGGTCGGCGCCTTCATCAGCGCCGCGCCGCGTCCGGCGAAGACGCTTTCGACGATGCCGGCCTTGTCGATGGCGTGGTTCAGCGCCTTGCGGAACTTCACGTCGTTCATCGGTGCGACCAGGTGGTTGAGCACCACGTAGAACTGCCGCGTGCTCGGCACCGTCCTGACCTGGATCGCCTTGTTGCGCTCGAGCCGCGTCAGTTCGAGGTCGCCGAGCTGGACCGTGCGGTCGACCTCGCCGCGCTCCAGCATGGCCGTGCGCGTCCCCGCATCCGGCACGATGACGATCTTGACGCTGTCGAAATAGGGCTTGCCCTTCTGCCAGTAGTCCTTGTTCTTCTCAAACAGCGTGTATTCGCCCTTGACGTATTTGGTGTGCACGAACGGCCCGGTGCCGACGATCTGCGTCGCAAGGCCCGCTTCGCCCATCGCCTTGTAGGCGGTCGGGCTGAAGATGCAGAGCGGCCGGTAGCCGAGATTGGGTAAAAGCGCGGCGAACGGCGCCGAGAGATGGAAACTCATCTCGTATTCGGAATCGGCGGTCGCGTTCTCGAAGCCCTGAAGCAGCGAGATATAGATGAATTTCTTGGCCTTGGCCTCGTTGAACACGAAGGCCGCAGCCTCCGCGTTGAACGGCGTGCCGTCATGGAACTTCACGCCCTCCTGCAGCTTGAAGGTCACCTTCAGCTTGTCGGGTGAGACGTTCCAGCTCTTGGCCAGCAGCGGCATGATCTCGTTTTTCTCGTTCATGTCGACGAGCGTCTCGCAGGCGTGCAGCCAGACATCCTGCGCGCCCTGGTCGGTGTTGCGCCCCATGAACAGGGTGAATTTCTCGCCCGACTGGGCATAGACCAGTTGCCCGCCATATTGCGGCGCGGGCTCCTGCGCGGAGGCGATGCCGCAGGACAGGCTCGCGGCCAGCGCGATGGGTCCAAGCAGGGCTCTCAATCTCGACAGCATCTCGTCTCTCCTGCGGGCTTTGTGTCTCGGTCCTGAAAAATTTGCCGTATCGAAGGCGCTCAGTACATCTGCGCCTTGTCGAGGATGTTCGTCATGGCGGCCCGGTTTCCCGCGAGGTACAGCGGGATGTTGTGGCAGAAGATCTCGGTGATCGCGCCGTTCTCTGCCGCGATCGTGCTGGCCGAGTGCGGCGAGATCAGCACGTTCGGCAGATCCCAGAGCGGCGAGGCATCGGGCAGCGGCTCGATCCGGGCGACGTCGAGCGCAGCGAATCCGATATGCCCTGACCGCAGCGAAGCGATCAGCGCCTCCTCGTCGACGAGTTGCCCGCGCGCGATGTTGACGAAGGCGACGCCGGGCTTCATCCGCCCGATCACGGCGGCGCTGACGATGCCCTCCGTGGCCGGGGTGTGGGGAGCCGCCAGCACGATCGCATCTGCGCGGCCGACCACCTCGGCCAGGGCGTCGAGTCCGAAGACGGCGTCGGCATGGAGTTCGGCGCGGCGTTCGTCGGAGGGGCGGCGCACCACGGCCAGAACCTTCATGCCGAAGGCGCGCGCCAACCGGCCGGTTTCGGCCCCGACCCTGCCGGCACCGACCACCAGCAGGGTTTTATCGGCGAGACCTTCGCCGCAATAGCGGGTCCAGCGATGCGCCCGCTGCTCGGCTTGAAGCCAGCCATGCTGCTTGACGTGCAGCAGCAGCGCCATCATCGCGAATTCCGCCAGCGGGGCTGCATGAACGCCTCGCGCGGTCGTCACCAGCACATCGCTGCCGACGAGCCCGTAATCACGGACCATCTGGCCGACGCCGGAACTCGTGGTCTGCACCCAGCCGACCCGCGGCGCGAGCGCCAGGCCGCCGCCATCCGCAACGGGGCCGGCGGGAAAATCGAACAGGATCGTGGCCCGGGCCAGATGCTCGCGCCAGCGCGCGTCCTGTGCCGCGTCGCGCCTGAAATCCGGCACGCCCTTGTGGTCGGCGACATAGCGCGTCGCGGGCATCAGATCGCGATCATAGACGACCTCGGCCTGCGCGCCCGCCACAGCGCGGATGCGCTCGACATGCTCAGGCTCGAGCGGGGAGGTGATGACGATGACATGGCGCTGCACGCGGCATCAAATCACGGACCACGATCCCGGAAAAGTGGAGATCGTGCCAAATGGGACAATTCTTGTATAAGCTGCGTATACAGAGTGCCGGACTCTCGGGGCGGGGAGCGGCCATGCGTTGACCTTGCCGGCGGCGCTTGCCAAACCGTCTCACGACGCAAAATCAGACAGGACAGGCCGTGGCTCTTGCATCGAAAACAGCCCTCGTCACCGGCGCCGACAGTGACGGCATCGGGCGCGGCGTCGCGCTCGCACTGGCCGCCGCCGGCGCCGATGTCGCCCTGCACTGGTATCGCAGCCGTGAGAAAGCCGAGGAACTGGCGGCGACGATCTCGGGCATGGGCCGCAAGACCGTGCTGGTGCATGCCGATATGGGCGACGCCGCCGCMGCCCGCGCCGCGCTGCGGCAGGCCCGCGACGGGCTGGGCGGCCTCGGCATCCTCGTCTGCAATGCCGCGAAAATCCAGCGCAAGGCCTTCCTCGAGATCACCGACGAGGACTGGGCTTCGATCCACGCCGTCAACCTGCACGGCTATTTCGCCTGCGCGCAGGAGGCGGCGAAGATCATGATCGAGCAGGGGCAGGGCGGCCGCATCGTCATGGTCTCCTCGGTCAACCAGGCCCACGCCAATCCCGACATCGCCCATTACGTCGCGACCAAGGGCGGCGTCATGATGCTGGCGCGCGCCATGGCGCTCGAACTCGCCGCGCACGCGATCACGGTCAACCTCGTCGCGCCGGGCACGATCGAGACCGATATCAACCGCCACATGCTGGCCGATCCCGAGTTCCGCGCCCGCAAGCTCGCGCCGGTGCCGATGCGTCGCGCCGGCACGCCCGACGATGTCGCCGGCGCCGTCGCCTATCTCGCCAGCGCCGAGGCGGCCTACGTCACAGGAGCCACCATCGTCGTCGATGGCGGCCTGACGATCCCTTGACGGATACGAGACCCATGACCGACCTGCCGCATCACGAAGTCTACGCCGTCCGCTTCGCCCATCACGCGGCGCGCCAGCGAACCGAGAATTTCCTCGGCGGCGACGCCCATGAAGGGCCGATGCCGTTCGACTATTTCGTCTTCGTCATCAAGGGGCCGTCCGGTGCGATCGTGGTCGACACCGGCTTCGACGCCGTCGTCGCGAAAAAACGCGGCCGCGAATTCCTGCGCTGCCCGAGCGAGGGGCTGAAGCTGCTCGACATCGACCCGCAGAATGTCCGCGACGTCGTGCTGACGCATCTGCACTACGATCATTGCGGCAACCAGCAGCTTTTCCCGCAGGCCCGCTTCCATCTGCAGGCAGCCGAGATGGCCTACGCCACCGGGCCCAGCATGTGCCACGGCATGCTGCGCGGCGGCTATGATCCAGAGGATATCGCCGCGACCGTGCGAAAGCTGTTCGATGGTCGCGTCGCCTATCACCAGGGCGATGGCGAGGTCGCGCCCGGCGTCACATTGCATCGCGTCGGCGGGCACACCGAAGGCCAGCAGGTCGTGCGTGTGATGACGCGCAAGGGCTGGCTCGTGCTGGCCTCGGACGCGACGCATTTCTTCGAGAACTTCGAGCGGAACATCCCGTTTCCGTGGGTCTACAATGTCGGCGCGACGCTCGACGGCTTCATGCGCCTGCGCGCGTTGGCGAGCGACGACAGCCTCGTCGTGCCCGGGCACGATCCGCAGGTGATGACACGCTTTCCGGCCGCCTCCGAAGCGGCTACGGGAATCGTCGCCCGGCTCGATTGATTTGAAGCAAGGCTCGGAAACGCTGCGTCATCCCGAACAAGCGGCGAAGCCGCGCAGATCCGGGATCCATCGTAAGGCGATGACGGTGCCCTACGATGGATCCCGGCGCTCCGCTTCGCTATGGTCAGGATGACGGCGTGTTTTCCGCAACCGCGCAAGAGCGTCTGCCGTCATGAAGCGGCCGGTCTTCAGCCCTCCGCGCCTCACTTCTTCGCCGGCACGATATCCATCGCCAGCGTTTCCTCGTCGCTGCGCAGGCGCACCGTCTCGGCGCGGTCTTTCCACACTGCCCAGGCGTATTTGATCACGGTCAACGGCAGCGTCACGCGTTCTTTCATGAACAGGGCCGCGGCCTTGCTGAGCTGGTCGCTGCGCTTGGCGTTGTCGAGCTCGCTGCCGGCATCGTCGATCAGCTTGTCGACCTCCGGATTGACATAGCCGCGCCAGTTAAACTGGCCGAGCTTCTTGGCTGCGTCGTTGGCATGGGCGATCGCCGAATAGGTGTAGAAGCCCTCGCCGGTGATCGTGCCCCAGCCGGCCATCGTCGCCGAGAGCTCGCCGCGCGGGCGCGCCGAGAACAGGATCGAAACGGGCACGCCGTTGGGCACGACATCGATGCCGACCTTGGCCAGCATCTGGACGAGCGTGGTGCCGATCTCGCGGTCGCCCGGCAGCCGGTCGACGGTGAAGCTCAGTGTGAACTTGAAGCCATCGGGATAGCCGGCTTCCTTCAGGAGCTGACGCGAGCGCTCCAGATTGAGCTTCACCTCCGGCAGTTCGGCGTTGTAGCCGAAGATGCCCTGCGACACGAGCTGCGTCGCGGGCGAGCCCATCCCGTCCATCGAGATCTCGCTGAGCTGGCGGCGGTCGATGGCGAGATCGATCGCCTCGCGGACGCGCGGATCGCGGAAGGGGTTCGCGGCCAGGGCCGAACCGTCCTTGGCGCTGACCTGCGGGGTCTTCTCTCGGAGGTCGAAATCGAGCAGGAAGACATAGATGGTGTCCTGCGTCGGCACCGACAGCTTGGCGTCCTTCTGGAGCGCTGCGACATCGGTCGCCGAGACGCGCGAGATCATGTCGACCTGCCGGGCGCGCAATTGCGCCACGCGGGCGGCGTCGTTGGCGATCTCCTTGCGCACGACGCGCTGCCAGGGCTGCGGACCGCCCCAATAGCCGTCGAAGCGATCGAGCGTCAGGTCGCCTTTCGGCGTCCACGAGACCAGCTTGTAGGGGCCGGTGCCGATCGCGGCCTTGCCGGAGTTGAACGTCTCGTTCGAATTCTCGCGATTGAGGCCGGCCGCGGCCTTCGACGAGACCACGAAAAAGCGCACGAGGTCGTTGGGCAGCGTCGGCGCGGCGCTGTCCGTGATCAGGTGGACGGTGTGGGGATCGACGATCTTCACCTCCTTGATGCGGCGCGTGTAGAGCGTCGCCGGGTTGGGACCGGTGACATTGGGAACGCGCTCGACCGAAAACTTCACGTCCTCGGCGGTGAAGTCCGAGCCGTCATGAAATTTCACGCCCTTACGGAGCTTGAACTCCCAGGTGGTGCTGTCGATGGCTTTCCAGGATTCGGCCAGGCTGGGCTGGACCTGCAGCTTCTCATCCGAGCGCACCAGCGTGTCGAAGATGTGCTTGAGCGCCTCGACATGGACGCCGAGCGCGGTGAAATGGGGATCCATCGATTCCGGTCCCGCCCGGACCCCGATGGTCAGCGTCTGCGCGCAGGCCGCGCCCGCGCCCAGAGCCGTGGCGCCGAGCAGCGTCAGCGCCAGTGAAATTCCCCTGATCGTCCCGGTGATCGACATCGGCGCGCACTCCCCCTGGCGGCAGCCGTCATCGGCTGCGAATAGCTTTCGGGCCAACGGGCGCGCTTGCTCGCCCCGGGAGCCTCAAGAACCAAGGTGGCTCATCGCCGGCGGCAGTGGAAGTGGCGAATCCGACACAACGGGTATGCCGAATGTATGCAACGTCAGGCTGGAGCTACGCTGCGGACTGCTTCTTTCGGCCTTCGCTGATCTTGGGCAGGAACCAGGCCAGCAGGCCGATCGCCGGCAGGAAGGCGCAGATCCGGTAAACGTTCTCGATGCCGATCCGGTCTGCGACCTCGCCGAGGATGGCTGCCGCCAATCCGCCGAGACCGAAGGACAGCCCGTAGAACAGGCCGCCGATCAGCCCGATGCGGCCGGGTACGAGCTCCATTGCGTAGATCAGGATGGCGGCGAACGCGCTCGACATGATCAGGTTGATCACGATGGTCAGCACGCCCGTCCAGAACAGATCGGCGAAGGGCAGCATCAGCGTGAAGGGCAGCGCGCCCAGAATCGAGAACCAGATGATCTTGTTGCGGCCGACCCTGTCCCCCATGATGCCACCGGCGAGCGCGCCCGCGGCCGACGAGCCGAGGAACAGGAACAGCATCACCTGCGACTGCTGCACCGTCACGCCGAACTTGCCGATCAGATAGAAGGTGTAGAACGAGCTGAAGCTCTGCGAATAGGCGTTCTTCGAGAACAGCAGGATGACGAGGATCGTGATGGCGAGCGCGACGTTGGCCTTGGGGAGCGAGGCATGCGCGGCGGCGACGGTCTTGGCGGCGACAGGCATGGCGGCCTGCTCGCGCCGAAGCTGGGCATAGCGTCCGGCGGTCCAGGTCATCAGCATCATCGCGACCAGCGCGGCCGCCGAGAACCAGGCGAGGCTGGTCTGCCCGCGCGGCACGATGATGAACGCTGCGAGCAGCGGTCCGAGCGCGCCGCCGCTCTGGCCGCCGACCTGGAAGATGCCCTGCGCGAGACCGTGCTGCCCGCCAGACGCGTTGCGGGCCATGCGCGTCGCTTCGGGGTGGAAGATCGAGGAGCCGAGCCCGACGCAGGCCGCCGACATCAGCAGCGTCGGATAGCTGCCGGCATAGGCGAGCCCGATCAGGCCCGCCAGCGTAAAGCCCATGCCGACGACCATGGAATACGGCATCGGGTGCTTGTCGGTGTAGGAACCGACCAGCGGCTGGAACAGCGAGGCCGTGATCTGGAAGGTCAGCGTGATCAGGCCGATCTGGCCGAAATCCAGTCCATAGGCGCTCTTGATGATCGGGTAGATCGCGGGGATCAGCGACTGGATCATGTCGTTGAGCAGGTGCGTCGCACTGAGCGCGATCAGCACGGGCATGGCGGCGCGATGGCTGACGCTGACGGGAGTGCTGATGTTCATGGACGCGCGCTTCGTTCGGGTGCCGGGCAGGCCCTCACGAACCATTCGGCGGTTCGCTTCGGCGGACATGCGGCACGACAGACCAGGACAGTCATGCAAAATCACCTAGAACGGTCGTTCCGGCCCGCCAAGGTCTAATTTCAGCCGGCGAAGCACTGTGCGGCTGCCCTTGGCTCTCACGGGATCATCGAAACCGGACCTGCTTTTACAATCCAGCCCGAAAACGCAGGCATTTCCAGCAAGCGGGCCCGGCCGATACGACACCCAGCCTTAGCTCGGCGCGCATGAAGAGCGGGTCTGCCATGCAGCGGCCGACGCCCTGAAGTCGGTTGGACCTCTCGATGTGCATGTCGGATTGCGATGACGGGAATATCGCTAAACATGCCACGCGTTCGGCTGGCCCAGTCTCGAATACGTCAAAACAGGCGATTTCCTGCGTGACGTCGCTCGTGGCATGGGCTAGCTCGGCTGCGACACGCTTCAGGCAGCCGGCTGCCATGCGCCGTCAGGACGCGCCGCCGAGCCGGCCTGACCGGACGACATCAAACCGGCTTTCATCCCCTCCGAATGGCTCGCCTGGTTTGCCGCCGGCGTCGAGTCGCCTGTGGGCTGAAGCGGGCCGGACGGCAAGGGTTTGCAGGGACTATCGATGAGCAATCTTCATGTCGAGACGGTCGTCTCGGTGCATCACTGGAACGAGACGCTGTTCAGCTTCAGGACGACGCGCAACCCGGCCTTCCGCTTCGAGAGCGGTCATTTCACCATGATCGGCCTGATGCTCGACGGCCGGCCGCTGCTGCGGGCCTACAGCATGGCTTGCCCCAACTATGAGGAGGAACTCGAATTCCTCAGCATCAAGGTCGCCGACGGGCCGCTGACCTCGCGGCTCCAGAACATCGGGCCGGGTGACGAAATCCTGATCGGCCGCAAGGCCACGGGCACGCTGGTGCAGGATAATCTCCTGCCGGGCCGCAATCTCTATCTGCTCGCGACCGGCACCGGCCTTGCGCCCTTCATGAGCATCATCCGCGATCCCGCGAGCTATGAGCGCTTCGAGAAGGTCGTGCTCGTGCATGGCTGCCGCACGGTCTCGGAGCTCGCCTATGGCGACTTCATCCGCGACGAGCTTCCGTGTGACGAACTGCTCGGCGAGCTGATCGCCGACAAGCTGATCTACCATCCGACGGTGACGCGCGAGCCCTATCGCAATCAGGGCCGCATCACGGAGCTCTGGTCGTCGCCGGACTGGTTCGCCTCGCTCGGCTTGGCCCCGCTCGATCCGCTGCAGGACCGGGCCATGCTCTGCGGCAGCCCCGCCATGCTGGCGCAGATGAAGCAGCAGCTCGAAGCCGGCGGCTTCAGCGAGGGCAGCCACGCCCGCGCCGCGAGCTATGTCGTCGAGCGCGCTTTCGTCGATCGCTGAGGCACAGCCTCAGGTCTCGGCATCGCCCGTCGATTGATCGCGCCGCTCGACGCGCCGGCAGGTGCCGCGCGTGAAACGCTCGATTTCGGCGAGTGCGTCGTCAAGCGTCTTGAACGGGCCGCGTTTCATCGCTTCCATGGTTTTCAACGCTTGGCCTGCCGGCTCGATCCGGAACTCGCCTGCGGGTCCTTCGGTCACTTGCCCCATCATTCGCCCGAGCAGGTCGGTGAGGAGCCAGCCGCTCTCGTCGGCTTTTGGTGTGACGTCGATGTCCACGAAAATTCCCCCAAGGACCAAGGCGGCGCGATGCAGCCGTTTCGATTCGGACGCGTATCCTGCGGCGTTGGCATTGACCGAGGGCCGGCCTCCGGCTTTCGCCCCCGCACAGCCACGGCAGAATTCAGGCCGGCTTTGCGCGCTTTTTCGGATTGGACTTGGGCGGCGCGGCGGCGGCGATCTCGCGCTCGAGCGCCTCCTTCTGCAGGCGCTGCTCCCTCAGCTTCGCGGTGTTGGCGTCGCGCGCCTGCACGATGGTGTCGGTCTCCGACATGATCCGGTTGCGGATCTGGGATTGCGTCTGCGTCCGTAGGAATGCGTTGTCGGCATCGATCCGCTTTTTCGAATTCTCACCCATGGACCATTCCCGTATCAGTTTCGCCGTCGGCCTGAGATACAAAAAAGGCCAGGCGTGAGCCTGGCCTTCCGTAGCAATGCGTCCTCGTCGTCGATGCCGGTACATCCATGGTCATCGGAAAGGACGCTTGCGGATTACGCGGCCTGGAGCTGTTCGGCCGCCATCTTGCCCGACTTGTTGTCGCGGACCATTTCGAAGCTGAGCTTCTGGCCCTCGACGAGTTCGCGCATGCCCGCGCGCTCGACAGCCGAGATGTGGACGAACGCGTCCTGGCTGCCGTCGTCAGGCTGGATGAAGCCGAAGCCCTTGGTGGAATTGAACCATTTCACTGTGCCGGTGGCCATGAAGAACCCTCCTTTTGGCAAGACCTGTCTGCCGCCATGCGGATGCGCAGCGGGTACAGAACGATTTCGAAAGGGGGGAGTTCGTCAGAGACGCGCCAAGGCGCGGAAATAACAACGGCCGTCCAAGCAAATATCGATAACGTATTACATAGCGCTGCGTTCAGGAAAAAGCAAGCGACAACTTATCCGATTGTTTTGGCGGCCGAGAGAAGATCGTAGCGTTCACGCGGCTCGACCGGGTAAGTCCGGATCGATCGTCACCGGAGACCATTACAAATTCTCCGCTATGTGCGGTCCCGGCGCGAACCTCATTCGGCCCTCGCCGGGGGCGTTTCGCTCACAGCGTCGCGACGTAGCCGTCGCGACGGCTCTCGCTGGCGGCGACATAGCCGTCATTGAGCCGCATGATCATCTGGCCCGCGCCGGAATCATTGCTCCAGCGCGCGATCGGCTTGATGCGGTGGCCCTTGGCCGCGAGCGCCTCGGTCCAGGCGGCGGGCATCTCCTCCTCGCAGAGCAGCGCGCCATCATCGGCCAGCCGCCAGCGCGGCGCATCGAGCACCGCCTGCGGCTGCAGGGCGTGGTCGACCAGCCGGGTCACGACCTGGACATGCGCCTGCGCCTGCACCGCGCCGCCCATCACGCCAAACGACGCCAAAGGCGAGCCGTCCGCGTTCGAGATGAATCCGGGGATGATCGTGTTCATCGGCCGCTTGCCGGGCGCGACGACATTGGGATGGGCCGGGTCGGTCGAGAAGCAGGCGCCGCGATTATGCAGGGCGATGCCGGTACCTGGCACCACCAGCCCCGAGCCGAAGCCGCGATAGTTCGACTGGATCAGCGAGACCATCATGCCGTTGCGGTCGGCGGCGGTGAGATAGACCGTGCCGTCCGCCCGGCTGGGCTTCGGCGCGAGGCCTGACGTCTTGGCCATATCGATGCCGCGCGCCAGTTTCGCCAGTCGCTCCGGTGCGAGCAGCGCCTCGGCGCTGGTCTTCATGAAGGCGGGATCGGTGACATGGGCGTGCAGGTCGCTAAGGCCGAGACGCGTCGCCTCGATGGCGAGATGGATCGCGTCGGGATGGTCGAGCGGCAGCCCATGGGCCGGCAGGCTGTCGAGGATGCCGAGCGCGATCAGCGCCGCGATGCCCTGTCCGTTAGGCGGGATCTCGTGAAGGATGCTGTTGCGGTAGCGCTGCTGCAGCGGCGTCACCCAGGCTGGTTCGTGGGCGGCGAGATCGGAGGCGCGCAAGGGTGCGTCATTGGCGCGGGCATAGCGCTCGATCGAGTCGGCCAGCTTGCCGCGATAGAAGCTTTCGCCGCCGCTCTGGGCGATCTCGGCCAACGTCGCTGCGAGGTCAGGGTTGCGGAAGCGCTCGCCTGCGGCCGGTGCGCGGCCACCCGGCAGGAAGTGCTCGGCAAAGCCCGGCACGGCGCGGAACCACTCGGCCTGCGCCGCCCAGGAGCGCGAGATCACATAGGGCACGAGGAAGCCGTCGCGGGCGTAGCGGATCGCCGGTTCGAACAGATCGGCGAAGGGCAGCGCGCCGAAGCGCTTCGACAGCGCCATCCAGCCGGACACCGCGCCTGACACCGTGACGGGCGCCCAGCCGGTCAGCGGCATGGCGGGCAGAGCGTGGAGCGGCGCGGGGTCGAGCCCCTTGGGCGCGGCGCCAGACGCATTGAGGCCGTGCAGGCCAGAACCGTCCCAGACGATGGCGAATGAGTCGCCGCCGACGCCGTTCATCGTCGGCTCGACCACGGTCAACGCGATCGCGGTCGCCACCGCCGCGTCGACCGCGTTGCCGCCCCGCGCCAGCATCGAAAGCCCGGCTTGCGCCGCGATCGGCTGGGTCGTGGCGACGCAGGCCTCGCCGAACACCGGAACCCGGAGGGAGGGGTAGGGGAAGTCGAACTGCATGGCCGGCACTCTTGTTGGCGATGCGCGTCTCTAGCAAGAAGACGCAGGCAACGCGAAGGCCCGGCCATCACGTCCCGGTCATGTCGTCAGCGCATCAGCGCGCCGAGCGTCGCCCCTCCGCGATGTCGCGGGCCAGCGCCTCGGGCGCACGCTCGCTTGCGGGGCCGTAGCCGCCGGCGCCCGGCGTGATGATCGCGACGATCTGGCCGGCTTCGAGCGAGCCGTCGCCATTGACGAAGGGCCCGACGGCGTCGCTGAAGGTGAAGGAACCGCCCTGTCCCGAACCGCCGCCGGCAATGCCCCAGGGCTGCGAGTTCAGCCGGGAGTTGTCGAGGTTGAGCCGGCACGGCGCTTCGGCGCGATAGACCCGGCGCAGACCCATGCCGCCGCGCTGGCGACCATGCCCGCCGGAATCGTCGACGAGTTCATAGCGCAGCAGCGTCAGCGGATATTCCAGCTCCAGCGCCTCGACCGGCAGGTTCGAGGTGTTGGTCATGTGGACATGGACGCCGTCGAGCCCGTCCTTGCCGACGCGCGCGCCCGAGCCGCCGCCGATCGTCTCGAGATAGACCCAGAGTTCGCCAGTGCCGGGCATCGCACCCATGAAGGTCGCCGAAGCCGCGGTGCCGCAGCAGGCGGCGATCACCCGTTCGGGCACGGCCTGCGCGAGCGCGCCATGAATCAGGTCGACGACGCGCTGGCACGAGGCGATGCGCCCGTTCACCGCCGCCGGATGGACGCAGTTCAGCACCGTTCCCGGCTCGGCGATCACGGTGAGCGGCCGGGCGAGACCGGAATTGGGCGGGATCGTCGGGTCGGAGACCGTCTTGACCGCATAGTACACCGTCGAGAGCAGCGCGGTGTAGACCATGTTGAAGCCGGCGCGCGCCTGCGGCGGGCTTTTGAAGTCGAGCGTCATCTCCTCGCCCGCGACGGTGATCTCGACCGAGAATTCGAGCGGCTGCTCGATCTCGGGATTGTCGAAAAAATCGACGAAGCGATAGATGCCGTCTGGAATCGAGGCGATGCCGGCGCGCATCTTGCGCTCGGCATAGTCCTGCAGCGCCCGGCCGGCCGAAAGCATGGTGTCGCGGCCATATTTGTCGCAAAGCGCGCGCACGCGCTCGACGCCGAGCCGGTTCGCCGCCATCTGCGCGCGCAGGTCCGACAGACGCTCGCGCGGCACCTGGCAGTTCAGCAGGATCAGTTCCTGCACGTCCTTCATCAGCACGCCGCCGTCATAGAGCCGGATCGGCGGGATGCGCAGGCCCTCCTGATAGATATGGGCATGGCCGCGATCGGCGAAATCGGAGTGGTGGGCGGTGTTGACGGCCCAGGCGACCATGGTCTCGCCATGGAAGATCGGCTCGGCCAGGACGATGTCGGGCAGATGCGTGCCGCCGCCCTCATAGGCGTCGTTGCCGATGAAGACGTCGCCGGGTTTCATCTCGGCGATCGGATGCCGCTTCAGGATATGCGGGATGATGCCGATGAACGAGCCGAGATGCATCGGGATATGCTCGGCCTGGCAGAGCGTCGAGCCCTCGATGTCGAACAGCGCGGTCGAGCAGTCGCGGCGCTCCTTGATGTTGGTCGAATAGCTCGCCTTGACGAGCGCTTCGCCCATTTCCTCGGTGATCGAGGCAAAGGAGGAGCCGATGACCTCGACCGTGATCGGATCGACAGTGATGGTGGCGGGTGCGGTCATCACGGCGTCTCCAGGATCAGGTTGAGATAGGGCTCGACGCGCGCGGTCATTCCCGGCAGCAGCACGGTGGTGGCGTCCATCTGTTCGACGATCGCCGGCCCTGCGAAGACGTTTCCGGATTTCAGCTTCTCGCGATCGTAGATCGGGCAATCGACGAAACCGCCGGTCTCGGGAAACCAGACCTCGCGCCGGCCGACGATGGCGCCGCTGGCATCGGGGCCGGCATCGGGCTCCGGCCGGAACTGCGCCTTGGGCACGAAGCCGACGGCCTCGGCGCGATAGGTCACGACCTGCACCGTTTCACCCTCTGCGACGAAGCCGTAGAGCCGCAGATGCGCCTGCGCGAAACCCTGCGCAAGCGCAGCGATCGTCGCCGTCGTGATCGGGCCTTCCGGCACCTCGATCGACAACTCGTAGTTCTGGCCCTGATAGCGCAGATCGGCGGTGCGCCTCAGCTTGCGGTCGGCGGCCAGGACCTTCTCCTCGCCGAACCAGTGCAGGCTCTGCGCCTCCAGTCCCGCGAAGATACTGGCCATGTCTTCGATCAGGGCATCTCCCAAGGGCGCCAGCCGCGTCGTCGCGAAATTGGCGCGCAGGTCGGTCAGCAGCAGGCCGAGCGCGCAGCCGATTCCTGGATTGCGCGGGACGACGATGCGCTTCATGTCGAGTTCGCGCGCCAGCCGCGCCGCATGCAGCGGCCCCGCCCCGCCGAAGGCGACGAGCGCATAGTCGCGCGGATCATGCCCGCGCTGCACGCTGACGACCCGGATCGCCTTGGCCATGTTGGCGGTCACCACGGAGATGATGCCCTGCGCGGTCGCCATCACGTCGAGCCCCAGCGTGTCGGCAAGCCGCCCGATCGCCTGTTTCGAGAGATCCTGCCGGATCGGCATGCGCCCGCCGAGCAGATGCGTCGGGTTCAGCGTCTGCAGCACGACATTGGCGTCGGTGACGGCGGGTTCGGTCGAGCCGCGGCCGTAGCAGACCGGGCCGGGATCGGCGCCGGCCGAGCGCGGGCCGACCTTGAGCAGCCCGCCGGAATCGATCGCGGCGAGCGAGCCGCCGCCTGCCCCGACGGTGTGAATGTCGAGCATCGGCGCCTTGATCGGGTAGCCATGGACATTGGCTTCGCTGGCGAGCTTGGCCTCGCCATTGCGCAGCAGCGCGACATCCGACGACGTGCCGCCCATGTCGAAGGTGATGAGATTGGCGATGCCGGTCATCTGGCCGATCGCCTGCGCCGCGACGACGCCGGTCGAGGGCCCCGACAGCACGGTGCGTACCGGCAGTCGCGCGGCCATGTCGAAGCCGATGACGCCGCCATTGGACTGGGTCAGATGCGGCGTCGTCGCGAGGCCGAGTTCCTTCAGCCGGTCGGCGAGTCGCCGGATGTAGTTGTGCATGACGGGGCCGAGATAGGCGTTCACCACCGCCGTCGAGATGCGCTCATATTCGCGGAATTCGGGCGCGACCTCGTGGGAGGCGCAGACGAAGGCCTCGGGAAACTCCTCCAGTACGATGCGCTTGGCGAGGATCTCGTGATCGGGCCGCACGAAGCCGTAGAGGAAGCCGATCGCGATCGCCTTTACACCGGCGGCCTTCAGCGCGCGCGCGGCCTGCCGCACGGCGTCCTCATCGAGCGGGATCTCGACCGAACCATCATGACGCACGCGCTCGGCCACGCCGAAGCGCAAGTCGCGCGTCACCAGCGGCGGCGCCTTGTCGACCTGGAGATCGTAGAGATCGGGCCGCTTCTGCCGGCCGATCTCGATCAGGTCGCGAAAGCCGTCGGTGGTGATCAGGCCGGTGCGGACGCCGCGATGCTGGATCAGCGCGTTGGTGCCGACCGTCGTGCCATGGCCGAAATAGGCGACGTCGCCTGTGTTCGCGCCGACGCGCTGCGTGCCCTCCTGCGTGCCCTGCGCGATGGCGCGAGAGGGGTCGTCGGGGGTTGAGGGCACCTTCCAGACCGAGACCTCTCCTGTCGCGTCGTCGAAGAGGCAGACATCGGTGAAGGTTCCGCCGGAGTCGATGCCGATACGCCAAGCCATGAAACCCGTTCCCCAATTCGATCAGATGCTAGCCGGCGTCGCCCGACCATGGCGCGCCATGGCCGAACCCGCCCTGATATTCGCACACCGCCGCAGCGTTATCGGCGCCCGCTGCAAGCGCCGCGCCGATATCCGCGCCGGCAAGAGTGCGCAGCAGGAAAGCCGCGATGAAGCCGTCGCCCGCGCCCAGCGTATCGACGATGCGGGCCGCCGCGATACCGTGCTCGTGGAACACGCCGCCCGACAAGGCCATCGACCCGCGCGCACCGCGCGTCACCACTGCGGTTCGCGCACCATGCGCGACGCAGCGGCTAAGCAGCGCCCGGCAATCCTCGTCGGATGCGTCGGGGAAGGACAGGAAGGCGGTGTCGAGGGCAGGCAGCGTCGCAGCCAGATTGGCGTCGGTCCAGCGCTCCGAGAAATCATAGGAGAGGCTGCACGCCGCATCGCGGATCGCGGCGAGATGCTGCTCCAGTTCGCCGTAGACACTGGCATGGACGAGGTCGAAACCGGCGATGTAGGCGAGGTCTTCCGTGCCGAACGTGCCCCATTGCCCGCGAACGCCGCGCTCTGAGCGCAGGAAGCGCCGGTCATGGCCGTCATGGCCAATGAAGGCGCGGGCGTTTGCGCCGGGCAGGATGCGGCAACGGGCGGTCTCGACGCCCTCCTGCCGCAGCGCCTCGACCAGCAGAGTCCCGGCTTCGTCCGTGCCGATGCAGCCGAGATAACCCGCCTCCGCGCCAAGCCGGCGCGCCAGCACCGCGACGTTGACGGCGTTGCCGCCGGGAAACTGCAGGCCGCGATCGACATAGGTGTCGACCGTATTGTCGCCGAGCCCGAGCAGCGTGGCCGACATCAGCGCGCTCTTTCCGCCGGCCGTTTCAGTACGGCACCTTCCACATATAGCGGCGCGTCGAGAGCGGCTGCCCGTGCAACTCGGAGAGATGCACCGACAGGCGCTTCAGCGCCGCCTGCAGGACATAGGGCGCGACGATCGGGCGGATTTCCGGCGCGATGCCCGGCATGGCGAAGTCTCGGGAATCATAGGACATCACGCGTCCGGCATGGGTGTCGCAGAATCTGGAGACGCGCTCCATCAGCGGCCGGCTCGGATCCTCGCCGGTGATCAGGATCAGTGGCGTCTGCCGGTCGACGATCTCGAAGGGGCCGTGGAAGAACTCGGCCGCCTCGATCGGGTAGCTGTGCAGCCAGAGCATCTCCATCAGGATGCAGACGCCAAAAACATAGGCCGTGGTGAAGCCCGGACCGGAGGCGACATGGTAGAAGTTGCGGTCGGCGGCGTAGGTCTTCGCGTCGGCCGCGGCGCGGGCCTCGTTCTGCTCGGCGGCGTCGCAGATCGCGGCGGGCAGGGCGTCGAGCGAGGCGAGCAGCTTGTCGCCGAGCGGCCAGCCATCCTTCTCCGCCATCACGCCGCCGACCAGCGCCTGCATCAGCATGAACATCGCCATGAAGGATTCGCTGGTGTCGCCGACGACGAAATGCTGCGGCACGGCCTGCGCCAGCGGCTTTTCCGCATATTGGCTGAAGGCGACGACCTTGCAGGGCTTGCCCTTCAGGAAATGCGCCGCCGCCACGGTCTCTGGTGTTGTGCCGGATTTCGACGCGATCAGCACCAGCGTGCGGCTGTCCAGCCGGGGCGGATCGATCGCCATGAACTCGGCCGGGAAATAGCGCCTGATCTCTATGTCGGGCGAATAATGCTCGAGCCAGTAGGCGATGCCGAGCATGGCGCGGTTGGCCGAGCCCGCTGCGACGAAATAAATCCGGTCGATCTCCGGGGCGAGCTTGCGGCCGAGCGCAAACGCCTCGGGAACAGCGGCGCGCGTCCGGGCGAGTCCACCCTGTATTCGGGCGCGGTCGAAAGCGATGGACATGGACGGAGAGCCGTTTTGACGGGAAGTGAATTGGTGTATACCAATCAGCTACACCAAACTCTGTCAAGCATAGACCAATGGACCGTCGGAACGCCCGTCCTTCATCGGCCAGAGCATTTTCGAGCGAAGTGGGTACCGGTTCGCGTGAAGAAGCTGCTCTAGTCTGGCTTTTCCGCATCACGACGGTGGAGCGGGCGGTCATCTCGGCTATATCCCGGAGAAGGCGGTCGAGGTGAGGTCGAGGATGCGTGAACCCGTGAAGCGGGCCAAGCCGATCTATGTCGCGGTGCAGGACTATCTGCTCGACCTGATCAACGGGCCCGATTACGGCCCCGGCGACCGCATTCCCTCCGAGCGCGTGCTGGCCGAGACGCTCGGCTTCAACCGGATGACCGTGCGCAAGGCGATCGACCGGCTGGTCGACCGCGCCGCGCTCGAACGCAACGGCACCAGCGGCACGCGCATCCCGCTGGTCCAGGTCTCCCGGCCGATCGAGCTGCAGTCCTCGCTCGGCATCACCCGCATCATCCGCAATGCTGGCGGCGTGCCCGGCACCAAGCTGCTGCATTTCGGCGAGGAGCCGGCGAGCGAAAGCATCGCGCGCCGCTTCGAGATTGCGGCCGGCGCCGATCTCATCATGTTCCGCCGCCTGCGCTCGGTGAATGACCAGCCGTTCTGCATCGAGACCAGCTATCTGCCGGCGGCGCGCTTCGCCGGGCTGGTGGCGGAGGATCTCGTCGCCGGGCAGTCGCTCTATGAACTGCTCAAGAGCCGCTACGGCGTCGAGGCGAGCGCGCGCGACCGCGAGATCGGCGTCGGCACGGCGACCGACCTTGAGGCGCGCCTGCTCCAGCTCAAGCCGGGCTCGCCGACGCTGGTGCTGCGGCTGGTGGCCCGCGACGGCGAGGGCAGGCCGATCGAATACATGAAATCCGTCAATCACCCCCACCATGTCGTCTTCCGCAACTCGACGCCGACGCAACAGGACTGACCATGCCGAGCGGCAATGCCCTGAGAGCCTCGCTCCACCCCAAAGCCCTCATCCTGAGGAGCAGCCTTCAGGCTGCGTCTCGAAGGATGCGCGAGGAAGCTCCGGAGGCATCTGGAGCATCCTTCGAGACGCCGCTGACGCGGCTCCTCAGGATGAGGGCTGAGGTGTAATGGGCATCACCATCGAGACGATCGACCCCGACGCCGAACTGCCCGCCAGCAGTGACGTCGTCGTCATCGGCGGCGGCATCATCGGCATCATGACAGCGCTTTTCCTGGCGAGGGAGGGCGTCTCCGTCACCGTCTGCGAGAAGGGCGAGGTCGGCCACGAGCAGTCGGGCCGCAACTGGGGTTGGGTCCGGATCATGGGCCGCGACGCGAGCGAAATCCCGCTCGGGCTGGAGAGCATGCGGCTCTGGTCGGAGATGGACAAGATGGTCGGCGGCGATACGGGCTTCATCCGGTCGGGTATTGTCTATGTCGCCGACACCCCGGCCAAGCTCGCCGAGCACGAAGCCTGGCTCGAGCATGCGAAGCAATACCAACTCGATTCACGCTTGCTGGCGTCTGCCGAAATCGAGAGCGTCCTGCCCGGCGTCAAGCGCGCCTTTGCCGGCGCCCTGTTCACCCCGAGCGACGCCCGCGCCGAACCGCAAAAGGCGGTGCCGGCGATGGCGCGCGCGCTGCGTCGTCATGGCGGCACGGTGCTGACGCATTGCGCCGTGCGCGGCATCGAGACCTCGGCCGGCCGGGTCAGCGCCGTCGTCACCGAGCGGGGCACGATCGCCTGCTCGCAGATCGTGCTCGCCGGCGGGGCCTGGTCACGGCTCTTTCTCGGCAATCTCGGGATCGACTTTCCGCAGCTCAAGGTGCTGGGCTCAGTGCTGCGAACGGAGCCTCTCGATGGCCCTCCGACCCATGCGGTCGGTGGCTCCGATTTCGCCTTCCGCAAGCGCCAGGACGGCGGCTACACCATTGCCCATCGCGGCGCGAGCGTGGCCGAGATCGTGCCCGACAGCTTTCGCCTGATGGCCGATTTCATGCCCTCGCTGGTGAAGCAGCGGCACGAGCTCAGGCTCCATCTCGGGCAACGCTTCCTGACCGAGGCAAGGACACCGAAAAGCTGGTCGCTCGATCAGGAGAGCCCGTTCGAGCGCGAGCGCGTGCTCGATCCGGCGCCCTCCGACGCGATCCTGAAGGAGGCGCGGACCAATCTCGTCGCTGCCTTCCCGGCCTTCGCCGGCATGAAGGTGGCGCAGGCCTGGGGCGGTTTCGTCGATGCCACGCCCGACGCCGTGCCGGTGATCGGCGAGGTGCCGCGTCTGCCCGGCTTCTTCATCGCCAGCGGCTTTTCCGGGCACGGTTTCGGCATCGGCCCGGGCGCAGGCCGGCTCGTCGCCGATCTGGTCAGCGGCAGGACGCCGATGACCGACCCGAAGCCGTTCCGGCTGGAGCGTTTCGCCCGGCTGGAACGCACAACGCGGGTCGCGTGATCCACGCCCGTCATGCTCGGGCTTGACCCGAGCATCTCCGACACCAGCGCATTCTGGTCATGAGATTCTCGGGACAAGCCCGAGAATGACGGCTCAGCCGCTCACGCCAGTGAGGTCTCTTCCATCGAATAGGCCGAGAAGAAGTTGGTTCCGCCCGGCAGGCTCTTGAAGCCGGTCACGCCCTTGACCATGCCATAGCCTTGCGAGCGCCAGGCGAGGCCGACGAGCGGGGCCTGTTCCAGCGCGAATTTCTCAAGCTCGGCATAGATCGCCTTGCGCTTGGCGGGGTCGAACTCGGCCCGGCCCTTGGCGAACAGCGTGTGCATTTCCGGGGTCGAAATCTGCCAGCTGCGCGCCATGTTGGCCGGCAGGTCGCCGTCGATCAGTGGCGCGAGGCCGTCGGGGTCGTTGTTGTCCGCGGTGGTGCCCTGCACCATGAACTCGTAGCGGCCCTTGCCGGCGGCGTCGACACGGCCCGCCCAGTCCGGCAGGTTCAGCTTCACCTCGATACCGATCTCGCCGAGATGGGCCTGCACGATCTCGGCCGTCGATTTGTGCATGCCGTATTGCGCCGTCGAAAGCAGGGTACAGGAGAAGCCCTTGGCGACGCCGGCCTCCGCCATCAGCTTCTTCGACTTGTCGGGATCGTATTTCCAGAACTGCGAACGGCCCTTGTCGAAATAGGGGCTGTTGCTCAGGATCGGGATGCCTTCGAGATTGCTGCCGCGTCCGAAGAATGCCGCCTGCACGATCTCCTCGCGGCGCACCGCATGGGCCACCGCCTGGCGCAGCCGCACATCCTTGAACGGGCCGCTGCCGCCGTTGAAGTTCAGGCCCATGAAGGGACCGTCGGCCGCGACCAGCGTCAGGCGCGGATCCTTCTCGATCATGCCCATATGCTGCCAGGGCACATATTCGATCAGGTCGATATCGCCGGCCTGGAGCGCCGCGACGCGCAGGTTCTCGTCGGCATAGGCGGTGAGCTTGACGCCGGCGAGCTTGGGCAGGCCCGGCTTGTAGTACTTGTCGAACTTGGCGACCTCGATCGAAACGCCGCGCTCCTGGTCCTTCAGCGTGAAGGGGCCGGCACCGATGCCGAGTCCGCGGCCCTCGATCGAGCCCTTAGCGATGATCGGCATATGCGGGCTCGCCAGCCAGATCGGCAGCGTCGCGGTTGGCTCCTTCATGACGATGCGGACGGTCTTCGCATCGGGCGTCTCGATCTTGTCGATGCCGCCGAACTCGGCCTTCATGAACGCTGTGGAATTGGGTGCGGCGATCTGCTCCAGCGTCCATTTCACGTCTTCCGCCGTCACCGGCTGGCCGTTGTGGAACGTCGCCTGGCGCAGCTTGAAGATCCAGCCGGTCGGCCCGTCCTGCGTCCAGGATTCCGCCAGTTCGGGCCTGACCTCGCCATTCTCGTCGAAGCCGGTGAGGCCACGGAAGATCAGCAGCTTGACGGTCAGCGCCGCCGTGCCGGTGTGGACCCAGGGCTGCATGCTCGGCGGAAAGCTCGACAGGCCGAAGCGCAGGACCTTGCCGGACGCCTGCGCGAAGGCGTTGGCTCGGATCAGCGGCAGGCTGGCGCCTGCGGCGAGAAGGGCGCGGCGCGAAATCATCGTCATCGGAAATCCCCTTTTATTGGCCTGAGCGCAACATGGATTGGTGTATACCAGGCTGTCAATTCAAGTTCGCGTCCGATGGACCCTGCCTTGCATCGGGCGTGCCATGGTCGTCTCGCAAATATCAGGCAGCGTCGAGGAGCGCTCAGCCACGCGACGCAGCCTATCCTTCCGTGCGCATGACGCCAGAGAGAATATCGATCTCCGCGCCGGCGTCCTTGACAGCGCTCACAGGCTTGAGTGGTATACACCAGATAGCGCAGGGCCGAACGGCGATCCGGCCGCGGCCAGCGTTTATCGACATGCCTTGAGGAGCCGGCCCGTGAGCGAGATCGTCAAAGTCAAATCCGGCAGCAAATATGAAGAGCTCAACAGCTATTCGCGCGTCGTCGTCGCCGGCGACATGATCTTCGTCTCCAACACGGCTGGCCGCAACTACAAGACCCGCGCCATCGCAGCCGACGCCAAAGGCCAGGCCGAACAGGCCTTCAGCAATATCGAAGGCGCGCTCGCCGCCGTCGACGCCTCGCTGAAGGATGTCGTCGCGATCAAGGTCTTCGTGCCCGACATTGCCGATATGGAGCAGGTCAACGCCGTCGTCGGCGCTAAATTCAGGGGCATCGACCCTGCCAACACCACGACCTGCACGCCACTCGGCCAACCGGAACTCAAGGTCGAGTTCGAGGTCACGGCCTATAAGCGCCGCAAGCCCGGCGAAGCCGAGAAGCGCATCAGCGTCGATCTCTCCTGAGCGATCAGTCATGCCGGACGTCGTCATCGTCGGAGGCGGAATCAGCGGCGTCGCGGCAGCCTACGAAATCGCCCGCGCCGGCCATTCCGTGATGCTGTTCGAGGCGCGTGAACTTGCCGCGATGGCCTCGGGCTGGACATTGGGCGGGGTCCGGCAATCGGGCCGCGACCCGGCCGAACTGCCGCTGGCGAAAGCCGCGATCGAACGCTGGGGCGGTCTCGACGAGGAGCTTGGCGCGCCGACCGGCTACCGCCGACGCGGCAATCTGCGCCTCGCCAGGACGGAGGCCGAGGTCGGGGTCATCCGCGATCTCGTGGTCGCGCAACGCGCGCTTGGGCTCGACATCGACTATCTGCCCGACAATGAGGCGATCCGGGCGGTCGCGCCCGCGATCGCCCCATCGATCCTGGCCGCGTCCTTCTGTCCGGGCGACGGTCATGCCGACCCGATCCCCGCGGTTCGCGCCTATGCCGCAGCAGCCATGCGCCATGGCGCCGTGATCCGCGACGGCATCGGCGTGCGCGCGCTGGTGCGCTCCGGCGACACGGTGACAGGCGTCGAGACCAGTGCGGGCGAGGTCGTGTCCGCCGGGCGCGTGATCCTCGCCACCGGCATCCATGCACCCGAGTTGCTCGGGCCGCTCGGGCTCAACCTGCCGCTGCGGATCAGGCTCGTCTGCGTGCTCCAGAGCGTACCGCTGCCGCCCTTCTTCGAGCAGGTCTTCGGCGTCGCCAATGCCGATGCCGCCGGCCGTCAGGAGGTCGACGGCCGTCTGCGCGTCACCACCGGCATCGGCGACTGGCCCCATGAGCCGGCTTCCTGGACGCCTGACCGGCTCGCGCCGCGCGCCGCCGATATCGCGACCCTTATCGACCGCGTCACACAGGTGCTGCCCGCCATGGCCGATGCAGGCGTCGCCCGGATCTGGGGCGGCCTGATCGACCTGACGCCCGACGCGTTGCCTGCGATCGACGCCCATACCGGCGTGGAAGGGCTCGTCGTTGCCGCCGGCTTCTCCGGCCATGGTTTCGGCATCGGCCCCGTCACCGGGGAAATCCTCGCCGACCTTGCGCTCGCGCGGCAGCCGCGCTTCGATCTCGCGCCGTTCAGGCTTGATCGTTTCGCCGGCAGGCCTGCCACCGACGCCGCGCTCAGCTTGCACGGCTAGAGGGGAAACCGATGCTCAGCCCCAGGGGACGCGTGATCCTGATCTCCGGCGCCAATCGCGGCATTGGCCGCGCCGTGGCGCAGGCCCTCCACGAGGCCGGCTATGCCTTGAGCCTGGGCGGCCGCGACCTCGCCTCTCTTAAGGCGATGAGCGGCGGCTGGGATCAGGCCCGCACTCACATCGGGCGCTACGATGCGCAGGACTGGGCGAGCCACGCCGCCTGGGTCGCTCAGGCGATCACGCGCTTCGGCCGCATCGACGGGCTCGTCAACAATGCCGGCATGCACTCGGCCATGACCCTGCGAACGCCCGACGAGGCCGAACTCGACGCGATCTGGGCGGTGAACTGCAAGGGGCCGCTCAACCTGATCCATTGCGCGCTGCCGCATCTGGAAGCGTCTGGAGCCGGCCGCATCGTCAACATCGCCTCGATGTCGGGCAAGCGCGTGCGCAACGACCATGTCGCCTACAACATGACCAAGCATGCGATGCTGGCGCTGACGCATGCGTCGCGGCGCATTGCCTGGGACAAGGGCGTGCGCGCCACGGCGCTCTGCCCGTCCTTCGTGCCGACGGACATGACGGCGGCGAGCAATGCGATGCCGCGTCAGGACATGACTCAACCCGCCGACCTCGCGGAACTGGTTGCCACGATCCTCGCCCTGCCCAACAATGCATCAGTCGCGGAGCTGCTGGTGAATTGCAGGCTGGAGGACACGCTTTGACGGATCTGGCCTGAGACTTGCGGAAACGCCCGGCATTGCGGTCGGGCCCATCGATACCACGACAAAAGCAGGGGAACAGCGATGAAAACCACCGGATCCATGATCGCAGCCATTCTGGCGGGAGCGTTGCTGGCATCGCCGGCGCTGGCGCAGAAGACGGTGCTGACCGTCGGCATGCAGAGTTCCGACGCCGGCGTGCTGGACCCGCACATCAACTCCGGCACGCCCGGCAAGGCGCTGCTGAACTGGATGTTCAACGGTCTGGTGCGGATCAAGCCGGGCGAGCTCTCGCCCGAGTTCATGGAGCCCGACCTCGCCGAGAGCTGGACAGCTTCCGCCGACGGCAAGGAATGGAGCTTCAAGCTGCGCCAGGGCGTGCAGTGCCATCACGGCTATGGCGAGTTCACCTCGGAAGACGCGGTCTATTCGCTCGGCCGCGCGGCCAACAAGGATTCGTCGGCGTTTTCCTCTGATTACACCGCCTTCGACAAGGTCGAGGCACCCGACAAATACACCGTCAAGATCACGCTGAAGCAGGCGATCCCGAGCCTGCTCGGCATCGTCATGAACTACCATGGCGGCAACATGGTCTGCAAAAAGGCCGCCGAGGAGCTGGGCAAGGACGGCTTCGCCAAGAAGCCGGTCGGCACCGGCCCGTTCATGTTCTCCGAATATGTGCCGCAGCAATACGCCAAGCTCGTCGCCAACCCCAACTACTTCCGTGGCAAGCCGAAGCTGACCGAAATCCTCTACCGCTTCATCCCGTCGGATTCCTCGCGCGACCTCGCCTTCCAGGCGGGTGAGCTCGACATGATGCTCGGCCGGCAGGAGCAGGTCTGGGTTGACCGCATGACCGCGCTGCCCGGCGTCAAGGTCGTGGCGATGGGCCCCGCCGAGATGTCGGTGCTGCACCTCAACATGAGCCAGCCGCCGCTCGACAATCTGAAAGTCCGTCAGGCGATCGCCCATGCGGTCGACCGCAACGCGATCTGGCAGTTCCGTGGCAAGAACATCTCGCGGCCGGCCGTCTCGGTCGTTCCCTCCGGCTATCTCGGCACCGACGAGAAGGCGCCGCTCTATCCCTTCGACCTCGCCAAATCCAAGGCGCTGTTGACGGAGGCCGGCTTCCCCAACGGCATCACGATCAAGACGATCAACACGACCCTGCCGTCGATGCTGAGCTTCACGGAGGCGACGCAGGCGCTGTTGAAGCGGGCCGGTATCACGCTGGAGATCCAGCCAGTCGAGCATGCGACCTTCCACCAGCAGATCAGGCAGGACCTGTCGCAGGTGGTGCATTTCCAGGCCGCGCGCTTCCCTGTCGCCGATGTCTATCTGACGCAGTTCTTCCATTCGCGCTCGATCGTGAAGACGCCGACGGCGGTGACCAACTTCTCCCACTGCAAGGTCGCCGACGCCGAGATCGACGCGGCCCGCTCGGAAACCGACAAGGCCAAGCAACTGGCTTTGTGGAAGACCGCGCAGGACAAGATCATCAAGGAAGTCTGCGCCATTCCGGTCAACGAGATGATGCAGCTCTGGGCCTACAAGGACAGCCTCGACCTCGGCTACGAGCTCAAGGCCTCGCTGAACCTCGGCCCGCCGGTGCTGGAGACGACGCACTTCACGAAGTGAGATGACTTCTCCTCAGCCCTCATCCTGAGGAGCAAGGCGAAACCTTGCGTCTCGAAGGATGCTCCAGCGCGCATCGGAGCCTCCTGGAACATCGTTCGAGACGCCGCTTCGCGGCTCCTCAGGATGAGGGCTGGGGAGTGAAATTCCTCCTCCAACCGCACGGCACCATGGGCGCCTTCCTCGTCAAACGGCTCGGCTTTTCCATCGTCACCCTGCTGGCCGTGCTGACGCTCGTCTTCGTCGTCGTCCGCATCGTGCCGGGCGATCCGGCGCAGGTCATTCTCGGCGACCAGGCCGACGCCACCGCGATCGCCGCGATGCGCACGCGGCTGGGGCTCGATGCGCCGCTGATCGAGCAGTACTGGAGCTTCCTGTCGGGCGCGCTGCGCGGCGACTGGGGCGTCTCGCTGGTCACCGGCCGGCCGGTGATTCAGGAGATTCTCGCCGTCCTGCCCTGGACGCTGGAATTGACCTTGGTCTCCATGCTGATCGGAATCGCCATCGGCGTGCCGCTCGGCGTCTGGGCCGCGATCAACCGCAACGCCATGCCCGATTACGTCACCCGCATCGGCTCGCTGCTCGGCCTGTCCTTCCCGCCCTTCGTCTCCGCGATCATCCTGCTGATCCTGTTTGCGATCATGCTGCGCTGGTTCCCGGTCATCAGCGCGAGCAAGGGTTCGGCCTCGGCCTGGTTCCAGGCGATGGCGCTGCCGGCGCTCAATCTCGGCCTGATCATGGCCGCCTACATCACCCGCGTCGCCCGCTCGGCCATGCTGGAGGTGATGCAGGAGGATTACGTCCGCTCGGCCCGCGCCAAGGGCGTGCCCTGGCGCGTCGTGGTGTGGAAGCATGCGCTGCGCAACGCGCTGATCCCGGTCATCACCGTGGTCGGACTCTATCTCGGCATCCTGATCGGCAATTCGGTCCTGACCGAGATCGTCTTCAACCGGCCAGGCCTTGGCAAGCTCATCGTCGGCGCGCTGAACCAGCGCGACTATACCATGCTGCAGGGCATGATGGTGATCTACACGCTGATCGTCGTGCTGGTGAACATAGCGACCGATCTGACCTATGCGCTGGTGGACCCAAGGGTGAAGCTGTCATGAGCGCCTCGGTCCATGACGCCGGTCCCGTCGCTGCGCCGCGCCTGCGCTGGCTCAAGGCGGCGATCGGGGCCTTCAACGCCAACAAGACCTCCTGGGTCGGCCTCGTCATCGTCGTTCTGGTGATCCTGGCGGCGGTGTTCGCCCCGGTCATCGCGCCGCATGATCCGCTCGAACAGAACATCCTGTCGCGGCTCCAGCCACCGCATGAGGATTTCTATCTCGGCACCGATTATTTCGGCCGCGACATCCTTTCAAGGCTGCTCTACGGCGCGCGCATCTCGCTCGTCATCGGTGTCGCTTCGACCGTGATCGCGCTGGTGCTGGGCTCGCTGATCGGCATCCTGGCGGGCTGGTATGGCGGCAAGTTCGACGTCGTCGTGATGCAGGCGATGGACATCCTGCTCGCCTTCCCCTCGCTCATCCTCGGGCTGATCCTGGTCGCGATGCTCGGCCCCTCGATGGAGAACATCACCATCGCGATCGCCCTGACCTCGATCCCGTCCTTCGCCCGTATCGCGCGGGCTCCGACGATCTCGGTCAAGGAGCGCGACTATATCGAGGCCGGCCGGGCGCTCGCCTTCTCCGACATCCGGATCATGGGCCGCCACATCCTGCCCAATATCTTCCCCGAGATCCTGGTGATGGGCTCGCTCTGGCTGGCGAATGCGATCCGGACCGAGGCGTCGCTCGCCTTCATCGGGCTCGGCGTCAAGCCGCCGACCGCGACCTGGGGCGGCATGATCCGCGAGGGCTTCGAGAACATCCTCGACAGCTACTGGCTGGTGCTGGCGCCGAGCATCGCGATCCTGATCATCGTGTTCGCGCTGAACATCCTCGGTGATGGCCTGCGCGACGCCATCGACCCCAAGCTGAAGGGCGAGCGATGAGCGGCCCCGTCCTGTCGGTCGAAAATCTCCAGACCGCCTTTCGCCTCAGTGGCCAGTGGCGCTGGGCGATCGAGGATCTGAGCTTCGATGTCGCGCCCGGCGAAACCGTGGCGATCGTCGGCGAATCCGGCTCGGGCAAATCAGTCACCGCGCTCTCGATCATGCGGCTGGTCTCGGCCGCCAATGGCCGTATCCAGGGCAGGATCGCGCTGGAGGGCCGCGATTTGCTGGCGCTGTCCGAGGAGGAGATGCGCAAGGTTCGCGGCAACGAGATCGCGATGATCTTCCAGGAGCCGATGACCAGCCTGAACCCGGTTCTGACGGTCGGCGACCAGATCTCCGAAGCGCTGCGCTACCATCGCGGCCTCGACCGGACGGCGGCGGCGGCCGAAGCGCTGCGCATGCTGGAAAAGGTCCGCATTCCCTCGGCCAAGACGCGCCTCGCCAATTATCCGCACCAGCTTTCGGGCGGCATGCGCCAGCGCGTGATGATTGCGACCGCGCTTGCCTGCCGGCCGAAACTCCTGATCGCCGACGAGCCGACCACCGCTCTCGACGTCACCATCCAGGCGCAGATCCTCGAACTGATCAAGACATTGCAGGACGAGGAGGGCATGTCCGTCCTCTTCATCACCCACGACATGGGCGTCGTCGCCGAGATCGCCGACCGCGTCGTGGTGATGTGGAAGGGTCGCAAGCTCGAGGACGCCGCCTCCGAGCAGGTCTTCAATCGGCCGGTGCATGGCTACACCAAGGCCCTGCTCGCTGCCGTGCCGAAACTCGGCGACATGGAGGGCCATGGCCGGCCGCTGCGCTTCCCGCCGATCGACGCCGCCAACGGGCAGGTTCAGGGCGCGCCGGTCGAGGCCGCCGACACGGTCAGGGCCGAAGAGGCGCCGCTGCTCGAGGTGTCGGGCCTGACGACGCGCTTCAATATTCGTGGCGGTCTGCTCGGGCGCACGCGTGCCCGCGTCCATGCCGTCGAGAACGTCTCGTTCACGGTCCAGCGCGGCGAGACCCTGGCGCTGGTCGGGGAATCCGGCTGCGGCAAGTCGACCACCGGCCGCTCGATCCTGCGGCTGATCGAACCCTCCTCGGGCAAGGTCCACTTTCAGGGCCGTGACGTCACGGATATGAGCAAGGCCGAACTGCTCGCGTCCCGGCGCGACATGCAGATGATTTTTCAGGATCCGTTCGCGTCCCTGAATCCACGCAAGAGCGTCGGCGCTGCAATCGCCGAGCCGATTCTGGTCCATGGCCTCGCCAAGGGCGAGGAGGCGCGCGAGCGTGTCGCCGAACTGATGCGCCGCGTCGGCCTCTCGCCCGACATGGGTGTGCGCTTTCCCCATGAGTTCTCCGGCGGCCAGCGCCAGCGGCTGGCCATCGCCCGCGCGTTGGCCTTGTCGCCAAAACTCGTCGTCGCCGACGAGGCGGTCTCGGCCCTCGACGTCTCGGTCAAGGCGCAGGTCCTGAACCTGATGCTCGATCTGCAGGCCGAATTCGGGCTCGCCTATCTCTTCATCTCGCACGATATGGCCGTGGTCGAGCGCGTCAGCCACCGCGTCGCGGTGATGTATCTCGGCGAGATCGTCGAACTCGGCCCGCGCGAGGCGGTCTTCGCCAATCCCTCGCACCCCTATACGCGAAAGCTGCTCTCGGCCGTGCCGGTGCCCGATCCGGCACGGCGTCGCTTGCGCCGTGAGCTCGCGATCGACGAAATCCCGAGTCCGCTGCGCGCGCTCGACTGGACGGCTCCGAGACAGGCGCTGGTCGAGGTCGCGCCCGGGCATTTCGTCCGGCAGGCCGTGTAGTTTCGTCCGGTGCAGTCATGGTCTTTCCCATGCGCCTGCAATCTGCTTGATGTCGCCTGGCGTCATGGGACGCACTTTTGGCCCGAGGATGCCCGCTATGGATTTTCGTCCGGACATCGGTGAGATCGACGCGGGCCTGCGCGAGCGCCTTGCTCCGGGCGGCGTGCTGCGCGCCGGCATCAACCTGTCGAATTTCCTGCTGGTGTCGAGCCGCACGGCCGATGGCGGGCCGGCAGGCGTCTCGCCCGACATGGCGCGCGCCCTTGCCGATACGCTGGGCGTCGACCTGCGCTATGTCACCTATGCCTCGCCCGGGCTGCTGGCCGATGCCGCCGGCAGCGACGAATGGGATGTCGGCCTGATCGGCGCCGAGCCGCAGCGCGCCGCCGTGATCGGCTTCACGCCGGCCTATGCCGAGATCGAGGCGACCTATCTCGTCCCGCCGGGTTCGCCCCTGGCGACGATCGCGGATGTCGATGCGAAAGGCGTCCGCATCGCGGTGACCGCGCGGACGGCTTATGGACTTTGGCTCGACCGCAACATCGCCAACGCCGAGCTTGTCCACACCGCGACGATGGACGCCACGCTTGAGGATTTTCTCACACGCAAGCTCGATGCGCTGGCGGGCCTGCGCCCGAGGCTGAAGGACGATCTCGCGAAATGCCCGGGGTCGAAAATGCTCGACGGCCGTTTCATGGCGGTCCAGCAGGCGATCGGCACGCCAAAGGCCAACAGCGGTAGCGGTGCAGTCGATTATCTGACCCGCTTCGTCGCGGCGGCCCGTCGTTCCGGATTCGTCGCCGAACTGATCCGCAAGCACGGCGTCGAGGGTTTGAGCGTGGCGTGACGGCGTCGATGCGGTTCGCTCAGGACGGGCAGCGCAGATTCTGGCTGCCCGGGCAGAAGCGCAGGGCGTTGGAGAGAGAAAATAGCACGGTCGCGCCGTTATCCCAGCGTAGAGGCGAGCGATAGGTCAATGGTTTGGCGACCGCGACGCCAAGCTGCAGATCGTCGGTGACGAACAGACGGACGCCGACGCCGGCCGAGGCCACCCCCTGCACCAGATCCTTCGGCTGGGCGTAGCTTCGTGTCGCGCCGCCTTCGACGAAGCCGTAGAGCTGGTAAGCTTTGGCGAAGTCGAGGTTCAGCGACTGGTCGAAACGCAATTCTGCCGAGCCCGCCGCTGCATTGTCGCCGGAAATCCAGCCGCCCTCAAATCCGCGCCCGAAGGACAGGCCGCCAAAATAATATTGCTGCGAGGTCAGAAGCGGTCCCGATGCGATCTGTCCGGCTGCCGACAGTTTCAACGACCAGTTTTCGGCGAGGGTCTGATAGTGCGTGAACGAAGCGTTGAGCAGCGAAAAATGGCTGGATGCACCGCGACGCGACAACCAGTCCTGGCTGTCGGTAGCCGGATCGATGAAGCCAAGACCGTGCCGGTAACTTGCCGACAGATAGCTCCAACTGCCCTCGACGGCGTGCAATTTGTAGTCGGCCGAAAGGCTGGCGAGGCCGACGCGGTCGCTATAGATGCGGCCATAGCCGTTCCATTCGGCAACATCGCTCAAGCCGAGTGCTGCGGTCAGCCAGAGCGTCTGGCTCTGGTTCATCACGGGAGCGAAGGCGGCTCGCGCCTCATAGGTTTCCGCCTTTGAGGAGGTCCTGAGCCAGCGCCGGCCGTCACCGGGCCAGACCTCGCTGTGAGAAGCCGTGCCGCCGATCCGCAGACCTTCGGTCCCCAAGCGGCAGATCGTAGCTCGCACGGCCATAACGCAGTTCGCGCGAAGAGCCGGGGACGAACGAACCCGATACTGCAAGGCTGTCACCGGGCACGACGAGAGAGTTCAGCGCGGCGCTGGCGGAGGCTTGCCAGGGACCGACGGCGGCCGAGCCCATATTGTCGACGCCGACCGCGGTATAGACGCGCCAGGCCTGCACGGAGACGGTCAGGCGAAATCGACCGCTCGCGGGTGTGATTTCATCGAGTGCGGTATCGGTGACGCGCAGTCCGGGCCGGTCGTTGGCCAGGAGGAGCTGGCGTTCCAGCGTTGCGAGGCGCGCCGGGCGTTCCGTCGAGATCGGCGCAAGCAATGCCGCGAGACCGAAGGCTTCGGCCGCCTCGCCCTTGATGACGATCTCGTCGATAGCGCCTTCGACGATCTGGATGCGCAGCCGGCCACGCTTGAGGTCCTGGGCCGGCACGATCGCGCGGCTGAGATGGAAGCCCGCCTTGCGGTAGATGTCGCTGATTGCGGTGGCGATATCCACCATGTCGGTTTGCGACACCTGCCGTCCGATAAAGTTTGCATAGGCCGGCGCAAACGCATCTGGCGCGATTGTCGAAGCGCCGTCGATCGTGACGGCTTCAAGTCGAAACATGGGTCTGGTGTCGGACCCTGACGGCTGCGCCGCGGCAAGCGAAGGAAGCGCCGGAGCGGGCTTCACGCGCTGGTCGGCATCGCGACGTTGGGTCTGAGTTGCCGCTGTCGCCTCGATTGGCTGGAGCGATCTTGCGGAAGACTGCGCCTGGACAGGCAAGGGCAAAGCAATCCCGGATAGGCTCATCCCGCCAAAGAGAAGGAGATATGGAAATGAGCGGCTACCCGCTTCTCGTTGTTCGGCACATCGCCGCATTTCGTATCGCCTGTCGTGATTCGAGCCAGCCCCCGGCCTTTCTGAAAGATGAAGAAGCATGGTTAACGAACCGCTTTGGATTTGAACAATTCCAGCTTGACGCGCTAAGCCTCTCTTCACGGCTCTCAATTAAGCTCTCGACATGGCGTGCTGCGGCGACGCAACGGCCTTTTGTCGACTCAAGGATTGAGAGCCATGCTCCGCGCCGCGATCCGGTTTGCCACAGCGCTCGCCTGGGCCAGCCTTCTTGTGGTTGGGATCGCCCTGCCGGCTCACGCCCAGGACAATGTCTGGCGCATCGCCAAGGTCTCCGGCGAGGCCTGGATCGCTGGCGGCGGCGTCGAGCGCGCATCGGCGCGCCAGCAGGCGGAACTCCGTCCCGGCGATTCCATCCAGACCGGGCGCAACGGCCGTGTCCTGCTCGTGCGCGGGGCCGAAAGCATTCTGGTTTCGCCGAACTCCGCGATTGGCGTGCCCGAAGCGGGCCGAGCGGGCATGTCGACAATCATTCAGCAGGCGGGTTCGATTCTTCTCGATGTCGAGAAGCGTAACGTCCAGCATTTCGAGGTCGAGACGCCATATCTGGCGGCGATCGTGAAGGGCACGCGCTTCCGCGTCACCCTTGCGGGCGGCCAGGCGAAGGTCGATGTCACACGCGGTCAGGTCCAGGTCTCGGATTTTCGTTCGGGCCAGTTTGCGCTGGTGCTGCCGGGCCAGAGCGCCCGCGCCTCGTTTGGCCGGGAGTCAGGCTTGCGTCTCTCTGGGCAGGGCGCGCTCGGACGCATCGAGCAGGGCCCGCCGCAGTCCGCGCGCGTTGCCCCGCTTGCTGTACCCGGTGGGGGGCTCCGTCCTCCTGCGGGCGCGGTCCCACTGCTTCAGGGCTCGAATCCTGCCGTCGGCGACCCGTCGCGTGGCGTCAAACCGGCTCCGGTTCTCAACGAGGCCGCGACGCAACGTCGACCGGCCGCGACCGGCGTGACGCGCAGCGCCAATGGCGATCTGCGCATCTCCGCGCCGCTGGGCGAGGTCAAGCTCGACATTCACAAGGTGACGCGCGGCATGGCGCGCGGTGATGCACAGACCGGCAGCCAATCGGGGCGACGCACGACGGTCTGGGGCACTGGCGAAATGAATCCCGGCAACGGCAGCAAGACGAGTGGCGGCAACAGCGGGAGCACACCTGGCGTTGACGGACCGGCTGGCGCCACGGCAACCGGCGGCGCCACGGCAACTGCGGTCGGCAGCCAGGGGGCCGTCCAATCGATTGCCACGCGCAGCAACGGCAACGGTGGCGGCAACGGCAATGCCGGTGGCAACGGTAACGGCAACGCTGGCGGGAATGGAAACGGCAATGCCGGCGGGAACGGCAACGGCAATGCCGGTGGGAACGGAAATGGCAACGCTGGCGGGAATGGCAGCGGCAATGCCGGCGGGAACGGTCACGGAAACGCCGGCGGGAATGGTAACGGCAATGCCGGTGGGAACGGAAACGGCAACGCTGGCGGGAATGGCAACGGCAATGCCGGTGGGAACGGAAACGGCAACGCCGGCGGGAATGGCAACGGCAATGCCGGTGGCAACGGAAATGGCAACGCCGGCGGGAACGGCAACAGCAACGCTGGCGGGAACGGAAACGGCAACGCTGGCGGGAACGGCAATGGCAATGGCAAAAAGAGCTGACGCCCCCGCAGGTCATAGAATGACGTTGGTTATCCCGTGAAGCACTGCCGTCCCCATCTGCTGGTTGCGCTGCTGCTGTCGGTGCTCGTCCTGTCGGGCCTGCACGCTTCGTTGCGCGAGTCCTTGCTGGACGCGCGGTTCAAATGGCTGACGCGGCCGGCCTCCGGCAATATCGTGCTGGTCGAGATCGATCCGCGTTCGATCGATGCGGTTGGGCACTGGCCATGGCCGCGCAGCATGCATGGTCAGTTGCTGCAAAGGCTGGAGAAGGCCGGCGCAACCGACGTGGTGTTCGACGTCGATTTCAGCACGCCCTCGACCTCCGACGAGGACGCTGCCTTTGCGGATGCGCTGCAGGCTGCCGGTGGATCGGTGGTTCTGCCCGCATTTCGCCAGCGCGTTGCCGATCGCGGCGACGGCAAGACACTGCACGTCAATCGGCCTGTCCCACTGCTTGCGCAACACGCATGGCTTGCCCTCGTCAATGTCTTGCCCGATCGGGACGGCGTCATCCGCGGTTTCAATCACGGCGCCAGGATCGACGGCGAATTCATCGCCTCGGTCGGGGGTATGCTCGCCGGCAGGCACGATCAGAGCGCGCCTCCGTTCCGTATCGATTTCGGTATCGAAGCAGCCTCCGTACCAACCGTTTCCTATGTCGACGTCTTGAGCGAGGCTCCGGCAGCTCTCGCCGCGCTGCGAGGCCGAAAGGTCGTCATCTCCGGTACGGCTGCCGAATTGGGCGACCGCTTTACCGTGCCAAATGGCGCGATCATCCCAGGCTCGCTGGTGCAGGTTCTGGCGGCAGAGTCGATCGCGCAAGGGCGCGCATTGACGGTGACATCAGGCGTCTTTTCGCTTGCCGGCGTTGTAGCGTTGATGCTGGCGATGGCGTTTGCCTGGCGACGTGCCCGCTCCGGCCGGCGCGTGCTGGCCCTTGGAGTTCTTGCGCTCGGCGCGGAGGGCGTAGCCTTCGTCGTTCAGGCCCATTACCCGATCGCAATCGACACCTCTCTGATCCTCGCCGGTGCGCTGGCCTATGCGGTCGTGGCCGCGATCGACGAGATCGACCTGCGCGGCCTCCTTCGGCTGAATGCCGAGCGGCGCTTCGAGCGCATCGCCATGTCCCTGAGCGATGGGCTGATCTGCGTCGACCAGCGCGGCCGGATCACGCTGTGGAACCCCGGCGCGAGCTCGATTTTCGGCCATACCGAGCAGGCGGCGCTCGGGCAGCCCTTCGAGTTCCTGCTGGCGCAAGGCCTTGGCAGTCCAGGCGAGGCAAGTTCAGGAGAGCCGGCATTCGTCCTGACCTCGGTGCCGCTCGCCCGCCTGCAGCAGCGCGGCGGGACTGTGATCGAACTCGTCGGCTTGCGGCGTTCGGGCGATCGTTTCGATCTCGAATGCAGCCTGTCCTGCTGGGAAACCGTGACCGGCGTCCAGTATGGCGTGGTGCTGCGCGACATTTCGCAACGCCGGCGCCAGCAGCAGCATATTCGCTACCTCGCCGAATGCGACGTCGTGACCGGCCTGCCCAACCGCAACAGCCTGATCACCCATCTGGAGGCGGCGATGACGCGGCAGCCGGCCGAGGCGATCACGCTGATGCTGGTCGGCGTGAACCGGTTCCAGCAGGTCAACAACCTCCACGGCCATTCCTTCGGCGATGCGCTGGTCGTCGCCGTCGCCGACCGGCTCAGGACGTTCGTCGCACAGCCGAGCCTGATCGCGCGTCTCGGCAGCGATGAATTCGCCATCGTGCTGACTGGCGAAGATGCAACCGGTCCCGAACTGGGCGCGCGCATCACTGCGGATTTCCTGGCCCGCTCCGTGCTCGTCGGCGAGCGCCATCTGCGTGTCGCCGTGGCGGTCGGTCTCGCATCGGCGCGCGATGCGGGCCATGCCGAGATGCTGGTCGGCAACGCCCGCTTTGCGCTCGCCGCCGCCCGGTCGCGGGAGAGCGCCGGCCTCGTCTCCTACGATCCTGCGATGCGCGGCGCGATCGAGCAGCGCGAGGCTCTGGAGACGGAACTCCGTACTGCTTTGGCCTGCAACGAGTTCGAGCTGTTCTACCAGCCACAGATCGACCTGCGCACCGGCGCGGTGGTCGGTGCGGAGGCGCTGATCCGCTGGCGCCATCGCGAGCGCGGCTATGTCTCGCCCGGCGAGTTCATGCCGGTCGTCAACACGACCTCACTGTCGGAAGAGGTCAGCGCCTGGGTTCTCGAGACGGCCTGCCGGCGGGCGGGAGCCTGGCAACGGCGCGGCTACAATGTCCGCGTCGGCGTGAACATGTCGCAGTCGCAATTCGCCAGCGGAGACCTTGTCGCCGATGTCGCGAGGCTGTTGGCCGAGACCGAACTGCGGCCGGAGCTGCTCGAACTCGAGGTCACCGAGGACATCATCCTCGACAACAGCGACAAGACGTTGAGCGTGCTGTCGGAGTTGCGCGCGCTCGGAGTGAAAATCGCCTTCGACGATTTCGGCACCGGCTATGGCAGCCTGACCTACCTCAAGACCTTTCCGCTCGACAAGATCAAGATCGACCAGTCTTTCGTGAAGCGGCTGGAGGCCGGCTCGCAGGACGCAGCCATCGTCGCCGCGACGATCAATCTCGGTCAGGCGCTCGGCCTCTCGGTCATCGCCGAGGGCATAGAGACCGACGCGACCGCCGGCCTGCTGCGTGAAATGGGCTGCGGCGAAGGGCAGGGCTACCTGATCAGCCGGCCGATCCCGGCCAAGCAGTTCGAAGCGAAGTTTCTGCGCAACGAGGTGCGGCTGGTCGCCTAACGGCGCCCGGCTGCAGTCGGGGGCAGGTTTCCACTCTCGCCGTCGCCGTTCTGCCGAACGTGCCTGCGATCAAAGCTCCGATAGATGGCCCCATTGCGGGACGTGGGCGGCGAGCTTGTCGAGCAGCCGGTCGAACTGCCTGCGTTCGGTTGCCGACAGGCAGGCGAGCATGGCCTGTTCGCGAGCCTTCAGCGCTGGAACATAGCGTCCATAGAGCTCGCGCCCGGCCTCCGTCAGGAACAGCAATTGCCGGCGGTTGTCGCTCGCATCGGTCTGGCGGCGGATCAGACCCTTGCGTTCCAGCGCGATGACGGCCCGGCTGACGCCAGCCTTGAGATGGCCGGAGAATTCGCAGAACTCGCTCGCCGTGATGCCGTCGCGAAAATGCAGCGCGAGCAGGATCACGATTTCGGGCCGGGTCAGCCCGAACTCGGTCTCGATCGCACGAAACGAAGGCTCCCGGTAGAAATTCAGGATGTAGCCGATCTTGTAGGCGGTCGGGATTTCCGTGCCGCTCAGGATCGCGCGCAGACCCGTTTCGCCGTCCGGTTCCCGGGGGAGTTCCGCATTCCCGGGTTTCAAAATTGGTCTCATATAAGACTTTTCTCTTGCGGCTTGGATCGGACACTCCTAGCATCACCGGCAATGACAGGACATGGCCATGAAGCCATGCTGCGGGAGGATGTCGATGCAGGATGTCGCGCAGACAGCGCGCCGACCGGACGCGGCCGGTCGCGGCTTCTTTTCCGGCACCGCCAAACGGCCGATCCATGTCGAGCGGATCGCCGCCGCCGGTCAGGCGGCCGCACGGATTCCCGTCGTGATGGTCCATGGCGGCTGCCATACCGGGACCTGTTATCTCGCGACGCCCGACGGACGCCAGGGCTGGGCCGGCCGCTTCGCGCAAGCAGGGCATGACGTCTTCGTCGTCGACTGGCCCGGCCATGGCCGCTCGCCGGCCTGCGATGATCTTCCCGTGCTGCCGACGCTGGAGATCGCGCAGGCGCTGCGCGTGCTGGTGGAGAGCGTCGGTCCTGCGATCCTGCTGGTGCACTCGGCCAGCGGTCCAATGGCTTGGTGGATCGCCGAACAGGCCCCGGCTGCGATCGCCGCCATCATCGGCATTGCTCCCGGCGCGCCGGCAAACATTCTCCCGGTGCTGCCGGAAGACCCCGCCGAGGTCGCGAAACTCAGCCACGATGTCAGTCTCGGCTGCCCGGTCTGCCTGCCCGAGGATCGCCCGGTCACCGTCGGCCGCGATTTCATCCGCGACTTCTGGGCGAATGCGCCGCGCTTTCCGAAGGACAGCCTCGACGCCTATGCGCTCGGCATCGTGCCGGAGAGCGCGAGGCTCTTCAACGAGCGTTTCAACATCGGTGGCCGTGGTCTGCGGATCGGGAACCCCGCCGCGCTGGCGCATCTCCCCATCGTGGTCGTCACCGGCGACCACGACCCGCGTCATCCGCGCGAGATCGACGAGGCGACTGCCCGCTATCTCGGCGCGGAATTCGTCTGGCTGCCTGATCGCGGCATCGCCGGCAACGGGCACATGCCGATGATCGAGAACAACAGCGATGAGATCGCCGCGCTGCTGCTGGCGTGGCTGCGGAGCAAGGGACTTTAGGCAGAGCCGAAACCGGTCGAAGCCGCGGGCAAGCGGCGCGACATATTCCCAAGGGAGGGACCTTATCATGAAAGCCATCGCCTTTTGCAGCGCGTTGCTCGCGCTCGCCTCGACGCCCCTGCGGGCCCAGATCAGCGACGATGTCGTCAGGATCGGCGTGCTGACGGATATGGCCGGCGTCACCGCCGACATCACCGGCAAAGGCTCGGTCATCGCCGCCGAACTCGCGGTCAAGGAGTTCGGCGGCACGGTGCTGGGCAAGCCGGTGCAGGTCATCTTCGCCGACCACCAGCACAAGGCCGATCTCGGCACCACGATCGCGCGACAGTGGATGGACGTCGACAAGGTCGATGCGCTGGTCGACATCCCCAACTCGGCGGTGGCGCTGGCCGTGCAGGCGCTGGCGCGCGACAAGAAGAAGATCGTGATGTATTCCGGCGCCGGCACGACGGCGCTGACCAACGAGCAGTGCTCGCCCTACGGCTTCCACTGGACCTATGACACTTACGCTGTCTCGCACGGCACGGCCTCGGCCGTAGTCAAGGCCGGCGGCACGTCGTGGTTCATACTCGCCTCCGACTATGCCTTCGGCCATCAGTTGCAGAAGGACGCCACGGACGTGGTCGAGGCCAATGGCGGCAAGGTCGTCGGCGCGGTCCGGCACCCGCTCAACAATCCCGACTTCTCGTCCTTCCTGCTGCGCGCGCAGGCCTCCGGCGCCAAGGTCATCGGCATCGCCAACGCCGGAAACGACACCGTCAACGCGATCAAGCAGGCCGGCGAGTTCGGCCTCGTCGAGCAGGGCCAGAGCCTGGCGGCGCTGATCTTCTTTCTCCAGGACGTCCACAGCCTCGGTCTCAAGGCGACGCAGGGCACCTATCTGACGACGGCGTCCTACTGGGATCTCGACGAGCCCTCCCGCGCCTGGTCGAAGCAGTTCATGGAGCGGGCCGGCATGATGCCCTCGATGCTGCATGCCGGCGTCTACGGCGCGGTGCTGCACTATCTCAAGGCTGTGCAGCAGGCCGGCACCGACGATTCCGACAAGGTCGCCGCGGCGATGAAGTCGATGCCGATCAACGACGCCTTCACGAAGGATGCGAAAATCCGGGCCGATGGTCGCGTGCTGCGCGAGATGTATCTCGCCCGCGTCAAGAAGCCGGCGGAGTCCAAAGGCCCCTGGGACTATTTCGAGATCGTCCGCAAGATCGCGCCGGAGGAGACCGTCTGGCCGCTATCCGAAACGAAATGCGCGGCCGCCAAACCCTGAAACAGGTCGCGCGCAGCCGAAAGCCGGTTTCGCAGCCGATCCGGGCGGGCTAGCGTCGGCGTTCCGGCAGTACGATTCCGCCGGAATGCCGATCAGGGCCGGAGCGGGGCGCATTGAACAACCGGCAGATCGAAATCTTCGCGGCGGTGATGAAGTCCGGCACCGTCTCGCGGGCCGCCGAACTGCTCGGCGTCACCCAGCCCGGCGTCAGCCGCATGATTGCCGATCTCGAGCGTTCGCTCGGCTTCTCGCTGTTCGACCGGGTCCGCAACCGCATCATCCCGACGCCCGAGGGCCGGATCTTCTATGCTCAGGTCGAGGCGAGCTTTCGCGGCATGGACACGCTGCGCGCCACGGCCGCGCGCATCCGTGACCATGGCACCGGCCAGATCAGGGTCGGCTCGCTCTCCGCCCTGGGCTCGTCGCTGGTGCCGAAGGCGGTCCGGCGGTTTCGCGACAAACGGCCCGACACGGCGGTAACGCTGATGGTGCTGCCCTCCCGCGATGTGCGCGACGGTGTGGCGGCCGGCGAGTTCGACCTTGGGCTGGCCGCCGACGAGGTCGATCTCAGTGGGCTCGTCCACCAGCCCTTCGTGTCGCCCCGCGCCTCCTGTGCCATTCCGATCGGACATCCTCTGGCGGAGCGGGAGATCATCACGCCGCATGATCTTTCCGGTGTGGACTTCGTCGCCTACGTGCCCGAGGACCGCGCGAAAAAGCGCCTCGACCTCATCATCTCCGAGGCGGGCGCTGTGCCGCCGCAGGTCGTCGTCGAGACGATCTATGCCGCCACGGTGTTCGCGCTCGTTGCGGAGGGCGTGGGGGTAGGTTTGATTAGCCCTTATGCGATTTCCGGGTTCGACCTCTCCAGGATCGTTCTTCGGCCGTTCGAGCCGGCAGTTCACAGCAAAAGCGTCCTGCTATTGCCCTCTGACCGGCCGAAATCGCAGCTCGTGCGCGATTTCATCGACTGTCTGATGGCGGAGCGTTGAGCTTCCTGCGCCAGACCATAACCTCTGGGCATGGAACGATCACCAAAGCCTGATTGTGCGTTGCGCTATCGACAATAGCCTTTGGTCGTGCGTGACGAGCGATCACTGGTGTCAAGCCATGGTCGCTCGCCCGAGCCAAAGGGGATCGACCATGACCGTCACACGCCGCCTTGCCGTCCTCGCCATCTCCATGGTCGCGGCCCTCGCCGCTACTCCGTCACTCGCGCAGCCGAAGCTCGACCTCTCCGGCAAGACCATCACCATTGGAATTCACAACCGCGCGCCCTGGGGCTGGCGCGACAAAGCCGGAGAGGTCGTCGGCTATCATCCCGATCTCGTGCGGGCGGCATTGGCGCCGCTCGGCGTCAAGAAGATCGAGTTCACGGTGGCCGATTTCGGCGCGCTGATCCCCGGCCTGCTCGCCGATCGTTTCGACATCATTGCGTCTGGCGTCGCGATCACACCGGCGCGCTGCCAGCAGGTCCTGTTCGGCGAGCCCGACCTGTCGGCCGGCGACGGGTTGCTCGTGGTCAAGGGCAACCCGCACAAGCTGCACAGCTATGAGGACATCGTCAGGAACCCGGCCGTGAAGCTCGGCGGCGGGCGCGGCACGGAGAACGCCAAGAGCGCGCTCGCCGCCGGCGTGCCGGAGGACCGGCTCCTGCTCTTCCCCAACAACGAGGCAGTGGTGAGCGCCATGCTGGCGGGACGCGTCGACGCCGCGACCCTCTCGGCGCCGAGCGTGGCGGGCCTGATGGAGGGGCCCGGCATGAACGGGATCGAGCGCGCGCTGCCCTTCAAGGGCTACGTCAAGCCCGGCGGACAGGAATACATGATGGCGACCGCCGTCGTCTTCGCGCCCAAGGACCAGGCACTGCGCGACGCCTATAATAGCCAACTCGCCAAACTGAAGGCTGACGGCACGATGAGGACGATCATGACGAAATACGGCTTCACCGAAGCCGAGATGCCGCCGCAGGCCTCGACGGCGCAACTCTGCGCGCCAAAGAGCTGAGCAGCGGCCCCGCCCGGAGAACCCGACGATGAGTTTCGCCGAGGTGCTGTCGGGCATCTTCGAGGGCTTCCGCATCACCGCCGCGGTGACGGTGCTGGGCATGCTCTATGCCGTGCCTTTCGCCTTCCTCGCCGGCGTCACCCAGTACAGCGCCCGCGGATGGGTCCATGCCGCGATCACCGCGATCATCGAATTCTGGCGCTCCTCGCCGGTCATCATCCTGCTCTACGCTTTCTACTACACGCTGCCGGGCTTCGGCCTGCGGCTGTCGGGGCTGACGGTCGGCGCGATGGTGCTCGGGCTCAACATCGGCGCCTATGGCAGCCAGGCGGTGCGCGCGGCCCTGCAGGCGCTCGATCGCGGACAGGCCGAGGCCGGGCGCTCGCTTGGTCTGCGACGCGCGCAGATCCTCGTCCTGATCGAGCTGCCGCAGGCGCTGCTTGCGATGATGCCGACCTTCATCAACCAGTTCATCCAGCTGGTGAAGGGCACCGCGCTGGTTTCGCTCATCACGCTCAGCGACATGACCTTCCGCGCCAAGGAGATCGCCCAGCTCAACTACGACCCCGTGAAGGTCTACACCGGCCTGCTCGTGGCCTATTTCGTCATCTGCTACCCGGCGACGGTGGTCGGGCGCTGGCTGGAACGCAAGGTCGGCGCCGGACGGAAGCTGGTCCATGACGTTTGACGCGGGCTTTGCGCTATCGCTGCTTCAGCCGATCGGGAAATCGCTTGGCACGACGCTGTCCGTGACGCTGCTGTCCTGCCTGTTTGCGGCGCTGCTCGGCTTCGCGCTGGAGATCACCCGGCGCTCCAGCGTGCCGATGCGCTACGCGATGCGCTTCGTCATCGACTTCATCCGCTCGACGCCTGTACTCGTGCAGCTCTATTTTCTGTACTATGTGCTGCCGGTCTACGGCATCAAACTGCCCGCTCTCGTCGTCGGAGTTGCGGCGCTCAGCATCTACTATTGCGGCTACCTCGCCGAGGTCTTCAAGGCCGGCATCGACGGTATCGCGCGCGGGCAGTTCGAGGCCGCCAAGGCGCTAGGGCTGGGACGGCTCCAGACGGTAGCGCTTGTCGTCGCGCCGCAGATGCTGCGCAACATCGCGGCGCCGATGGGCAGCTATTTCATCTCGATCTTCAAGTCGACGCCCTATCTGGCTGTGATCGCGGTGCCTGAATCCTTCGGCTCGGCGCTCGACATCGCCTCCGACACATTCCGCTACGCCGAGCCCATGGCTGTCGTCGGCGCGATCTTCCTGTCGATCGCGGTCGCCTTCTCCTGGCTCATCCGCCGGCTCGAAGTCCGTCTCGCGCTTTCGGCGCAACGCTAGCCTCGACACTCCTGCCATTCGCCCAAAACGAGACCTACCATGGACGCCGATCTGATCGCGAAACTGACGCAGTGGCGTCGCCACCTTCATGCGCATCCGGAATTGTCCGGGCACGAGACCGGCACGGCGGCCTTCGTGCAGGAGAAGCTCGCCGCGCTGGGCATTCCGTTCGTGGCGGGCGTCGGTGGCGCCGGCATCGTGGCGACGCTGTCGCGGCCGGGCTCCAGCCGGACGGTCGGCCTGCGGGCGGACATGGATGCGCTCCCGATCAACGAAGCCAATGATGTCGGTTATGCCTCGATCCGGCCCGGCGTCATGCATGCCTGCGGGCATGACGGGCACACGGTCGCGCTGCTGGGGGCGGCCGAGCTGCTGACGCGCGACGAGAGCTGGAAGGGGCAGATCCAGTTCGTCTTCCAGCCGGCGGAGGAAAACGGCGCCGGCGCGAAGGCGATGATCGCCGACGGGCTCTTCGAGCGCTTCCCGATGGAGCGGATTTTCGCCTTCCATAACTGGCCGGGCATCGAAGCCGGCACGGTTGCGGTCCATGACGGGCCGGTGATGGCGGCGGGCGGCCGCTGGACCGTGACCTTGCACGGCCTCGCCGGCCATGCCGCGATCCCGCATCTGACGCGCGATCCGATCGTGGCCGCCGCCAATCTGATCATGGGGTTGCAGACGATCGTCGCGCGCAATGTCGATCCGGTCGATGCCGTCGTGCTCTCGATCGGCCAGATCCAGGGCGGCGTCGTCAGCAACCAGATTCCCGAAAGCGTCACGCTCGTCGGCACGCTGCGGACCTATCGCCCGGAGGTTCGCGAGGCCGTGATCAGGCGCATGGAAAGCCTGATCGCCGGAACCTGCGAAGCCTACGGCATGCGCGCGGATGTCGAGATCCTCTCGACCGGCCGCCCGATCATCAATTCGGCTGCGGAGGCGGCCCTTTCCGTGAAAGCCGGGCAGGCCGTCGGCGCGCCTGTCCGGCGCGATGTCCGGCCAAGCACCACGGGCGACGATTTCTCCTTCCTGATCAGGGAGCGCCCCGGCGCCTATGTCTGGATCGGCAATGGCCCCGCCGCTCCCGAGGGCGAACTTCACAACGCGCGCTACGACTTCAACGACGCGATCCTGCCGGTCGCCGTCGGCTGGATGAGCGAGGTCGCCCGGCTCGCCCTCTCCGATGCCGCCTGAGCCATAACCGGAAGGCATCGCCCGATGCCATCAGCCTGATTGCCGTCTTTCGTCAAACGCTTACGCCATGTTTCGCCAATGCGCCTGGTCCCACGAAAGGGATGTCTCCATGCACGACCTCACCCGCTGCGTTCATCACCCGGCCGTCAACGAGGATGGCTATGCCAGCCTGGCCGTCCCGACCCATCGCGCCTCGACCATCGTCTACAAGGACGCTGCAAGCTTCGCGGCGCGAAAATACCGCGGCTTCGACGGCTACACTTATGGCCTGCACGGCACGCCGACGACGCGGACGCTGGAGGCGCAGCTTACCGCGCTGCATGGCGGCGTCCGCACCGTGCTCGTGCCCTCGGGCCAGGCCGCCGTGACGATCGTGATGCTTTCGGTGCTGATGCCGGGCGATAAGGTCTTGATCCCCGACCATGTCTACCCGCCGGTCCGCAGCTTCTGCGCCGACTATCTCGAACCGCGCGGCATCGCCTACGGCGTCTATGATCCGCTGATAGGGGCCGGCATCGCCGACCTCATCGACGACGCGACGAAGCTGGTCTGGGTCGAGTCGCCCGGTTCCGGCACCATGGAGGTGCAGGACGTGCCGGCGATCGTGAAGGCCGCCAAGGCCAAGGGCGTGCTCGTCGGCTGCGACAACACCTGGGCGACGCCGCTGATCTTCAAGCCGCTGGCCCATGGCGCCGATTTCGCCTGCGAGGCCCTGACCAAATATGTCGGCGGCCATTCCGACCTGCTGCTCGGCTCGATTACGGTCGCTGACATGGGTCTGCGCCAGAAGCTCAAGGAGATCCTGCGCGGCTTCGGCGTCGGCGTCTCGCCCGACGAGTGCCAGCTTGCCTTGCGCGGCATCGAGACGATGGGCCTGCGCATCGCCCATATGGGCAAGATCTCCGAGGACTTCGCCAAACGCCTGACGCACTCGCCGGCGGTCGAGACCGTGCTGCATCCGGCGCTGCCGTCCTGCCCCGGCCATGAATTCTGGAAGCGCGACATGGGCCGCTCGTCGGCCGTGTTCAGCGTCGTGCTGAAGCCGGTCGCCGAGGAGACGCTCGAAGCCGCGCTGACGGCGCTCAGGATCTTCGCGATCGGAGCCTCCTGGGGCGGTACGCGCAGCCTGATCGCGCCGATGGCTGTCGAGGGCGACCGCACGGTCAATCCCTGGGCGCACAAGGGCACGGTGCTGCGCATCAGCATCGGGCTGGAGGACGTCGATGACCTCTGGAACGATCTCGATGGATTGCTGATCGCGCTTGAACAGAGGCCGGTCGCCAAGATCGCCTGAGACAACGGGACCGAAACGAGACCGACGCGACGGGGCAGCCCGCCGCGATGGGAGAGCTTTGCCTGACGACACCCAAAACAGAAAAGGGGACCACGATGAAACGATGGATTCTTGCACTCGCCGCGCTGACAACGATAGCCGCCCCGGCAGCGGCTCAGACCAGCGGCACGCTCGCCAAGATCAGGGAACGCGGCCACGTCATCTGCGGCACCAGCCCGGGCGTGGCAGGCTTCTCGATCCAGGATGCGGTCGGCCGCTGGAACGGCTTCGACATCGACATCTGCCGGGCCTTGGCGGTCGCCATCTTCGACGATCAGGACAAGGCCAAATTCGTGCCGTTGACCTCGAAGGACCGGCTGATCGCCTTGCAGGGTGGTGAGATCGATGTGCTGCCGCGCACCACCACCTGGACGCTGTCGCGCAATCTCGGACAGGGCGTCACCTTCACCGCCGTCAACTACTATGACGGCCAGGGCTTCATGGTGGCGAGGAAGCTCGGCGTCGCCAGCGCGACCAGGCTCGACGGCGCCTCGGTCTGCGTCGCGCAGGGCACGACCAGCGAACTCAACCTCGCCGATTTCTACCGCCGCCAGAAGATGAAATACGAGGTCGCCGCGTTTGGAACCTCCGAGGAGGCGCTCAAGGCCTATGAGTCCGGGCGCTGCGACGCCTACACCACCGACATCTCGGCCCTGTCGGCGGTGAAGTTGAAGCTCCAGGACCCCGAGGCCCACATCATCCTGCCGGAGGTGATCTCCAAGGAGCCGCTCGGCCCCTGGGTCCGCACCGGCGACGAGGGCTGGTTCAATCTGGTTCGCTGGACGGTGCTGGCGCTTATCAATGCCGAGGAACTGGGCGTCACGCAGGCCAATGTCCGCGAGATGGTCAAATCGACCAATCCCGAAATCCGCCGCTTCCTCGGGCAGGACGGCAAGTTCGGCGAGGCGATGGGCGTCAGCAACGACTGGGTCGTGCGGGTCGTCGCCACGGTCGGCAATTACGGCGAGTCCTTCGAGCGCTATCTGGGCGCGCAGTCGCGTCTCAAGTTGTCGCGCGGCCCCAATGCGCTCTGGACCAATGGCGGCCTGCAATACAGCCCGCCGTTTAGATGAGATGCCGCGGATGAGATGTCGCCGATGCGGGAGCTGTAAGCCGGCTTCCGTATCGGCGTGCGTGGCATCCTGCATTTATGGGGAGCCTTCCAGCAGAGCGAGCCGAATCGTCGGTTGACAATAGTGTTACGTTATACTGTAACAAATTATCTGCCGCCCACGATCCGGATGTCCAATGTCTCCCTGCCTGCGCCATACCGACCGCCACGCTCCGGCTGAGTGCCGCCGCATCGCCGGCCATCCGCATCTCGCAAGATTCCATATTGCGCTGCCGTTGCGGACATGCTCCCTTTGAGGGGTCGGTTCCCGAGAGGGATCAAAAGGGAATCCGGTGAACGCTTGCAGAAGCGTGAATCCGGAGCTGCCCCCGCAACTGTTAGCGGCGAGCGACGTTCGATCAAGCCACTGGGTTCGCCCGGGAAGGCCGAACGAAGCCTCGACCCGCGAGCCAGGAGACCTGCCGACGTCGTGAAGCATATCAACCGGGCGGGGTGCCCCGGAAGGAGCTCTGATGACGGTCGCTCTCCTGCGCGGGTCTCACGCGCACCAAGAACCGAACGGCGCCAAGGCACCGGCCGCCACCCGTCCGCGGGAGGCCGGTGACGGATGTCGAATGCTGCATCGTTAGCGTCGGAGGCGTCGCCGCGCCCGGGTGCGAATTTCGATCTCAAGGACGAAATCCGCGCCTATTGGTCCAAACGCGCCGAAACCTTCGATCTTTCATATGGCCACAGGATCAGGACGCTGGCCGAGCTCGACGCCTGGTCGCGGCTGATTGCCGGGCATGCCGTGATCTCGGCTAGCGACCGCGTGCTGGAGCTCGCCTCGGGCACCGGCGAGATCACGCGCGTGCTGCTGGGCTTCGGTTCCAGCGTCGATGCGATCGATCTCTGCGAGCCGATGATCGCCCGCGCCAGGGCCAAGCATGCAGGCGCCCGCGTGCGCTTCCATCTCGGCGACGCCGAAAACACCATGATGCCCGACGGCCGATACGACGTGGTCGTCTGCCGCCATCTCGTCTGGACGCTGGTCGATCCTGAGCGCGCTCTGGCGGACTGGCTGCGCGTGCTGAAACCCGGCGGCGCGCTCGTCATCGTCGACGGCGACTGGGTCAATCGCTCGCGCAGGGCGGTGCTGCTGCAGCGACTGTCGAAATGGCTCGACCGGCTGACGGGCGCCGCCGTGCCTTGGGACGAGGATACGCACCGGCGCATCATGCGCGGCGTCTTCTTTCGTGACGGGCTGAGCGTGCCTGCGCTGGCGGCGATGGTCCACAGCATCGGCTTCGAGCGCTTGCAGACCGGCCCACTGACCGGGATCAAGCGCCGCCAGTTCGCATCGGCCTCGTGGAGCGAGCGGCTGCGGCTGTTCGCGGCCCACGACCACACCTTCATCCTTTCGGCTCGCAAGCCGCTCTGATCGCTTCAACCGGAGATAATGTCATGATGCCCTGGGCTCTTTCGCGCCGTCTCTTCCTTGCCGGCGCCTGCCTTCTGCCGCTCGCCGCCATGCCGGCCAGCGCCCAGCAGGGCGAGCCGGTCCTGCGCGTCGTCGCGCCCTGGGAATACACCTCGAACGATCCCGCCGACACTGGCTTCGTTCTGGCCCGCATGGGCGTGGCCGAGACGCTGGTTCAGGTCGAGCCGGAGGGTCAGCTCGTCGGCGGCGTCGCCGAGGGCTGGAGCCTGTCGGACGACAAGCTGACCTGGCGCTTCAGGCTGCGCGGCGGGGCGACCTTCCATGACGGGACGCCGGTGACGGCCCACGCCGTGGCCGCCAGCCTGAAGCAGGCTTTCATCGGCGAGAGCATGGCATCCGTGCCGCTCGACTCCGTCGCGGTCGACGGGGCCGACGTGCTGATCAGGACCAAGACCCCGTTCGGCGCGCTGCCGGCCTTTCTCTGCGACTACGCCTCGATCGTGCTTGCCCCATCGGCTTACGCCCCGGACGGCAAGGTCGTGAAGATCGTCGCGACCGGCCCCTATCGGCTGGTTTCGGTCGACGGCAAGACGACGCTCGATCTGGAGCGCTTCGAGGGCTACGCCCGCGCCAGGCCCGCCATCGCCAAGGTGCGCTATACAGCGGTGGTCAACGGCGACACCCGCGCCAACATCGCGATCGCGGGGGACGCCGACCTCGTCTACACGCTGGCGCCGACCGCGACGCCGCGCATCAATGCGGCCGGCCAGATGAAGGTCGAGAGCGTCACCATCCCCCGCATCCGCGCGCTGTTCTTCGATACGGGCCTGCCGCAATTCGCCGATGTCCGGGTCCGCCGCGCTATCGCTTTTGCCGTCGACCGCGACGGCATCGCCAGGGCGATCCTGCGCCATCCCGAATCGAGCGCCTCGCAGCTCCTGCCGCCGATCCTCTCGGGCTGGCACCGCCGCGACCTGCCGGCGCTCAGTCATGATGTGCCCGCCGCCCGCAAGCTTCTCGACGAGGCCGGCTGGCAACCCGGGGCGGACGGAATCCGCACAAAGGACGGCGTCCGGCTCGCCGCCAAGCTTCTGACGCTGGCCAACCGGCCGGAGTTGCCGGTCATGGCCGCGGCAATCCAGGCGCAGCTGCGCCTGATCGGGATCGACGTCACGATCGAGGTCGGCCCCGGCAACAGCGTGCCGGCCGCGATCAAGGACGGCACCATGCAGATGACGCTGGTCTCGCGCACCTATGTCAACGTGCCCGAGCCGATCGCGACGATCATCCCCGACTTCACCCGTGAGCGTTCGACCTGGGCCGTCGTGCGCTGGGACGGCCGCGACCGGATGAAGACGCTGACGGATGCCTATATCGCGAGCTTCGACGACGCCCGGAAGGACCAGTTGCGCGGTGAGATCGTACACCTGCTGCATGACCAGATGCCGGTCGTGCCGGTGTCCTGGACCGAGCACACCGTCGCCGTCTCCGGCCGGCTGCGCGGCGTCACGATCGATCCCTACGAGATGCGCTATCTGGTCGAGCGGATGGCCTTCAAGTGATCGCGCTCCTCGGCCCGCGTCTGGCGCAGGCGGCTCTGACCGCCTGGCTGCTGGCGAGCCTGTGCTTCGCCTTCGTCCATGCGCTGCCGGGCGACACGGCGCTGCGCATCGCCTCGGCGCGCGTCGGCGAGGAGCGGATCACGGCCGAGACGATCGATCGCATCCGGCGCGAGGAGGGGCTGGACCGGCCGCTGCTCACGCAATACGGCGCCTGGATGGCGCGCCTCGCGACCGGCGATCTCGGCCATTCGCTGGTCTCGCGCAAGCCGGTCTGGCAGGAGATCGCCTATCACGGCCGCTTCACGCTGGGTTTGGGCGCGCTCGGCTGGCTTTTGTCCTATCTGATCGCCCTGCCGCTCGGCATTGCCTGCGGCGTCAGCCCCGGCGGCCGGCTCGACCGCGCGACCAATGCGGCCGCCGTCGCGCTCGCATCGATGCCGAGCTTCCTCGTCGGCATCGGTCTGATCTCGATCTTCGCGCTCAGCCTGCGCTGGCTGCCGCCGGCCGGCTTCCGCACGGCCTCGCACATGGTCCTGCCGGCGCTGACATTGGCGTTGGGCCTGGCCGCCTTCTCAGTCAGGATCATCCGCAACGCGGTCGTCGAGGTCCAAAGCGCCTTCTACATGACATTTGCCCGGATCAGGGGACGGTCCGCCGCGCAGGCCTTCCTGCATCACGGCGTGCGCAACGCCGCGATCCCGGTCGCGACTTTCGCCGCGCTGCAATTCGCCTATGTCGTCGACGGCTTCGTCGTGGTCGAGACCCTGTTCAATTACCCAGGCCTCGGCGAAATCCTGGTCAAGGCGCTGATCGCGCGCGACGTGCCCATGATCATGGGCACGGGGCTCGTGGTCGGACTGATGTATGCGGCGGTCAATCTGCTGGCCGATCTCGCCTGCCTCGGGCTCGACCCGACCCATCTTGCACGGCGCGCCGCATGAGCCTTGCTCTCGGCCGCCCGCGCCATCTGCCGTCGCCGCATCTGGTTGTGCCGCTCTCGCTGCTCGGCAGCGTCGCCGCGCTTGTGCTGCTTGGCCCGCTCCTGCTCGGGCAGGATCCGACGGCGCAGGATCTGCTGCGAACGCTGGACGGGCCTGGCCGCGAGCATCTCCTGGGCACCGACCATCTCGGCCGCGACGTTGCGGCGAGGCTCGTCCATGGCGGCGCGCGCTCGCTTGGTATCGCCATCGCCTGTGTCGTGGTCGCCACCGGGACCGGCCTTACGCTTGGCCTCGTTGCCGCCTATGCCGGGCGCTGGGCCGACAGCGCGATCATGCGGCTGGCCGATCTGATGCTGGCCTTTCCCGGCATCCTGCTGGCGCTGCTGATCTCCGGCTTTCTCGGTGGCGGCATCCTGCCCATGTTGATCGGCATCAAGCTGGCGCTCTGGCCGCAATTTGCCCGGATGGCGCGGGCCATCGCGATCGGCGAACTGGCCCAGCCCCATGTCGAGGCGGCCCATCTCGCAGGCTTTCCCGCCAGCACCATCCTGATGCGGCATGTCATGCCGGCGGTGATGCGCCAGATCACGACATTGGCGACGCTCGGGCTCGGCGCGGCGATCATGTCGATCTCGGCACTCGGGTTTCTTGGGCTCGGCCTGCAGCCGCCGACGCCGGAATGGGGCGCGATGATCAGCGAGACGCTGCCTTATATCGCGGAGGCGCCGGTGCAGATGGCGGCGCCCTGTCTGGCGATCTTCATATCCGTACTGGGTGCGACGCTACTCGGCCAGGCGCTGTCGGAAGGTGCGGCTGTGGCGGAGGGGACATGACGGCCGCAGCGGCGCTGGCGATCTCCGGCCTGACCATCCGCGACCGGACCGGCGTCGCGCTGGTCGCCGACCTCGACCTGGAGGTGGCGGTCGGCAACGCGCTCGTGCTGATCGGCGAGACCGGCAGCGGCAAAAGCCTGATCGCACAGGCGGTGATGGGGTTGCTGCCGCCCGGCTTCACGGCGCAGGGCACGATCGCGATCAACGGCCATGATCCGGTCGACGCCAGCCAGCCTGGGCTGCTGCGCCTGTTCTGGTCGCGCGAGACCATGCTGCTGCCGCAGGAGCCGCGCGCGGCGCTCGACCCGACGATGCGGATCGGCCGCCAGCTCGGCGGAGACGGCCGCGCGGCGGGCATGCCGGTTGCGTCCGCGCTGTCGGCGGTCGATCTTCCCGCCGATGTCGCGCTGATCTATCCGGCGATGCTCTCGGGCGGGATGGCGCAGCGCGTGCTCGTGGCGTCGGCGCTGGTCGGCCGCGCGCCGCTCCTGATTGCCGACGAGCCGACCAAGGGGCTGGATGCCGCCAGGCTCGGCCAGACGACCGCGCTGCTCGTCTCGCTGCTTTCGGCAGGGCGCAGCCTGCTGGTCATCACCCACGACATCGCGCTGGCGCGCGCGCTTGGCGGCACGGTCGCGGTCCTGCGCGACGGCGGCGTCGTCGAGCGCGGACCAGGCGCGGAGGTCTTCGCCGCGCCGCGCCATCCCTATACCCGCGCCTGGCTCGACGCCGACCCGGCTGGTTGGCGCTCGTCCCTGCGCTGTTGCGACGTGGACCCGCCGGTGCTGGAGGCCAAGGGCCTGCGCTTCGGGTTTCGCAACCGGCCGGCGCTGTTTTCCGATATCGACATCCACCTCCCGCCCGGCAGCGTTCTCGGCGTGACCGGCCCCAGCGGCTGCGGCAAGACCACGCTCGGCAACGTGCTGCTCGGCCTGCTGCCGCCCACAGTCGGCAGCGTCTCCTGGCAGGGAGTGAATCCTTATCGCGACCGGGCCGGCGCGGGACGGCTCAGGCGTCGCTACCAGAAGCTCCACCAGGATCCCGCCAGCATGTTCCTGCCGGGCCGCCCGCTCGCGCGCCAATTCGCCGATCTGGCGGAGGTCGTGCCCGCGCTCGTGCTCGGCCGGGACCTGCCGCCGCTGCTCGCGCGCCTGAGGCTGGACGAGAAACTTTTGTCGCGGCTGCCCGCGGAAATCTCCGGCGGCGAAGCGCAGCGCCTCGCGCTGGCGCGAATCCTCCTGATGAAGCCGGCGCTGATCGTCGCCGACGAGCCGACCTCGCGGCTCGATCCGCTGGTCCAGCGCGAGACGATTCACTTGCTGCGCGAAATCGTCGCCAGCGAGCGGCTCGGTCTGGTGCTGGTCAGCCATGACCGCGCTTTGCTGGCCGCCACCGCCGACGAAGTGATCGGGTTCGACCCGCCCCTGTGAGCACCGCAGACGATCGCGGCTGGCGACGACCTTCATGTGAAAATCATTCAAAACGCCGCTATTGCAGGGTATTTTTTCGCTCTCGGCGCTCAGGCAGCGTTCGGTTCCCAGTCCGCGACCTCGACGGCCAGCAGGGCGGCCGCCTCGACGATCGGGCGGACCGGCATCGTCACATAGGACGCCGTGAAATTCATCGGGTTTGGGATCCAGTCGCAATTGAGGGCGACGAGCTCGCCGGAATCGAGGAAGCGCTGGACCAGCGGGGACGGGAGGGTTGCGATCCCCAGCCCGTCCAGCGCCATGTTGAGGCACGCTGCGAGATTGCTCGACGAAACCGGACGGCTGAGGCGGCTGTTACGCTTGAAGTAATCGACGACCTCGGCATAGGGCCGCGTATTCTTCGCATGGGTCAGGATCGGGAAGCGTGCCAGATCGTCGGCGCTGGCGGGGTCGGGCAGGGCAGCCGCGAAGCGGGGCGCGGCGACCCAGAGCAGCGACACCGTTCCAAGCGGAAGATTGGCGACCGAGAGATCCGAGACCGGGCCGTTGAGAAAGGCCACGTCGAGCGTGCGGTCGAGCAGATTGCGCTGGAGGTTGAAGGTCAGATCGACGCTGAGTTCGACCACGACCTGCGGAAAGCGCCGCGCCATCTCGCGCAGGAAGCGATGCAGCCAGGTCTGCGCCACGGTCTCGGCGACGCCGAGCCTGAGGATAGACTGGCGCGCCGTGGCGTCGCCGGCCTGAAGCAGGGCCTCGACCGCCTCGAGCGCTCGTGCGGCGAGCGGGAGCACCGTCTTGCCCTGTTCGGTGAGCACGACGGACCCGGCATCGCGCTCGAACAGGCGCAGGTTCAGGACGGCCTCAAGCGCCGCTATGCGCGCTGAAATATTCGGCTGCGTCGTGCTCATCTGTTCCGCGACGCGGCGAAAGTTCCTCAGCGAAGCCAGCCAGACAAAGGTTTCGATCTGCTTCAGCGTGATCTGCAAGGCGATCTCCCGCAGGCCTGTCGGTCGCTCCGCAATCGCCGGTCCGGCGAGGACGCAAGCTTCAATGGTAGGATAGATATTTTCTATCTTATGAAGACAATCAAATAATTAGACGTGATCCTCGATTGCGGCCATCCTTTTGCATGGTCGGAAGGGCGCAAAGCGTCGGCCGCGTCGTTGCGGGATATCGAAAAGGCAGAGTTTCGTGAGCGGCATTGCGTCATCCAAAGGCAATCTCGGCGCCGATATCGGCGGCACCTTCACGGATGTCGTGCTGGAGATCGGCGGCGGGAGTTTCTCCGCCAAGGTGCTGACCACCTATGATGCGCCAGAGCGCGCCATCATCGAGGGCATGCACCGCGTCTGCGCCAAGGCGGGCRTCTCGCCGGCCGCGATCGGGCGGATCATCCACGGCACGACGCTCGCGACCAACGCACTGATCGAACGCCGTGGCGCCAGGACCGCGCTGATCACGACGGAAGGTTTTCGTGACGTGATCGAGATGCGCACCGAAAGCCGGTTCGAGCAGTACGACCTCAACCTGACGCTGCCTTTGCCGCTTCTGCCGCGCAACCGGCGCTACACGCTGCGCGAGCGCATCGGAGCCAGCGGCAAGACGCTGATCCCGCTGGTCCGCGAGGATGTCGTGGTGCTGGCGGAGAAGGTCGCGGAAGCAGGCTATGAGAGCGTCGCGGTCGGGCTGATCCATTCCTATCTCGACCCGAGGCATGAACGGCTCGTCCGCGAGGTGCTGCTGGAGAAGATACCCGGTCTCGCGGTCTCGATCTCGTCGGAGGTCTCGCCGCAGATGCGCGAATATGAGCGCTTCAACACGGTGGTGGCGAACGCCTACGTCAAGCCGATGATGAAGCGCTATCTCGCCAGCCTCGCCGCGAAACTGAGCGACGAAGGCGCCGATTGCCCGATCTTCCTGATGCATTCGGGCGGCGGCATCATGTCGCTCGAGGGCGCGGCGGAGTTTCCGGTTCGTTTGGTGGAATCGGGACCGGCGGGCGGTGCGATCTACGCCGCCGACGTCGCGGCGCGCTTCGGCCTCGACAAGGTGCTCTCCTTCGACATGGGCGGGACGACAGCCAAGATCTGCCTGATCAAGAACCAGACGCCAAAGACGAGTCGGGTTTTCGAGGTGGCGCGCAGCTACCGCTTCAAGAAGGGCTCGGGCATGCCGATCTCGATCCCGGTCATCGACATGGTCGAGATCGGTGCGGGCGGCGGCTCGCTAGCCCAGGTCGATTCGATGCGCCAGATCAGGGTCGGACCCGAGAGCGCCGGTTCCGAGCCCGGCCCGGCCTGTTACGGACGCGGCGGCGCGCGGCCAGCCGTAACTGACGCCGACCTGCTGCTCGGCAAGCTCGACCCTGCCAGTTTCGCCGGGGGCAGCATGGTATTGGACGTCGTCGCCTCGCGCGGGGCCGTGAAGGCGTCGATCGGCGACAAGCTCGGGATGAGCGACGAGACCGCGGCCTTCGGCATCGTCGAGGTCGTCGACGAGAACATGGCCAATGCAGCCCGCGTCCACGCGGTGGAGAACGGCGAGGATTTATCCGGCTACACCATGATCGCGTTTGGCGGCGCGGCTCCGCTCCATGCCGGGCGGCTCTGCGAAAAACTCGGCATCGAACGCATGCTGGTGCCGCCCGGCGCCGGCGTCGGCTCTGCTATCGGTTTTCTGCGCGCGCCGTTCTCATTCGAGGCGACCCGCAGCGTCTATATGCGGCTGAAGGATTTCGACGCCGCGACGGTGCGTGGCCTGCTGGCCGAGCTCGAAAGCGAGGCCACGAGCTTCGTGCGCTCCTGCGACGCGCAGGCCTCGCTTGGCGTCGAGACCAGGGTCTATATGCGCTATGTCGGCCAGGGCTGGGAAATCCCGATCGACGTGAGCCATGCCGAGCCGACGATCGAAGCTTATCGCGCGCTGTTCGAGGCTGAATACGCCAAGCTGTTCTCCCGCACCGTGCAGGGGCTGGATATCGAGATCACTGTCTGGGCGGTGAATGCGAGCACGGCGAAGGCGGCACCCACAAGGGCCGCGCCGCTGGGCGCGCTGACCCCGCGGACGACCGATGCGCATCGCGACATCTTCGATCCCGCGCTCGGGATGCGGGTCACCGCCGGCCTGTTCCAGCGCGCGGATATCGGCGTCGGCCGGGTCGTGGCGGGTCCCTGCGTCATCGTCGAGGACGAAACCACGATCATCGTGCCGGCCGGCTCGTCGGCGACCTGCCGCAGCGATGGCTGCATCGAGATCTTCAAGCATGGCGCCAAGCCAGCACAGGCGCGCCTGGCCGAGATGGCGGAGGCCTGAGCCATGACACAGCTGTCCACCGTTTCGCTGCAGGTGATGTGGAACCGCCTGATCTCGATCGTCGAGGAGCAGGCGCAGGCCCTGATCCGCACGGCGTTCTCGACCTCGGTGCGCGAGGCCGGCGATCTTTCGGCAGGCGTCTACAACCAGTCAGGGCTGATGCTGGCGCAGGCCGTCACCGGCACGCCCGGCCACGTCAACGCCATGGCCGACGCGGTCGCGCATTTCATCCGCGAAATCGGGCCAGACAACATCCTCGAAGGCGACATCTACATCACCAACGACCCCTGGATGGGCACGGGCCATCTGCACGACATCACGGTGGTGACGCCGTCCTTCCACAACGGCCGGCATGTCGGCTTCTTCGCCTGCACGGCCCATGTCGTCGATATCGGCGGACGTGGCTTCGGGGCGGACGCCAACTCGGTCTACGAGGAAGGCCTCTATATCCCGATCATGAAGTTCGCGGACCGGGGCAAGGTCGATCAGCCTTTCGTCAGGCTGGTGCGCGGCAATATCCGCGAGCCCGACCAGGTTGTCGGCGACATCTTCGCGCTCGCGACCTGCAACGATGTCGGGCATCGCCGGCTGATCGGCATGCTCGACGAATTCTCGCTCGACGGGCTGGAAGAGGTCGGTGATTTCATCCTCGAGAATTCGCGCCGGGCAACGCTGGAGAAGATAGCGGCTCTGACGCCGGGCGAGGCCGAGGGCGCGATGCTCAGCGACGGCTTCGCCACGCCGATCGGACTCAGGGTCAAGGTCACGATTCGCGCTGAGGAGGTCTGCGTCGATTTCACGGGCTCCTCGGGCGTCGATCCCAAGGGCATCAACTGCCCGATGGTCTATTCCAAGGCCTATGCCTGCTATGCTCTGAAATGTGCGATCGCGCCCGAGATTCCCAACAACGCGGCGTCGCTGGCGCCCTTCGTCATCACCGCCCCGGACAACACCATCGTCAACGCACTGCACCCGGCCCCGGTCGCGCTACGTCATGTCGTCGGTCATCTCATCCCCGATACGGTCTACAACGCGCTCGACAAACTTTTGCCCACAACCGTGCCGGCCGAGGGCGCGGGCCCGCTCTGCAACTTCCAGGCGTCGCTGCGCCCGGCCTCTGAAGCCGCGCGGCTCGCTGGGGCACGGCGTGCCGAGGTGCTGATGTTCAACTGTGGTGGCTCGGGCGCGCGCCCCAGCCTCGACGGCATGAACACGACCGCTTTCCCTTCCGGCGTCATGACCATGCCGATCGAGGCGACTGAGCATGCCGGGCCGATCATCATCTGGCGCAAGGAACTGCGGCCCGATTCCGGCGGGGCAGGGCGGTTTCGCGGCGGTCTCGGCCAGTTCATGGAGGTCGGCGCGGTCGAGGGCCATGTCTTCGACATCTCCGCGATGTTCGACCGCGTGAAGCATGCGCCGCGCGGACGGCTCGGGGGCAGTGACGGCGGTGCAACCGAAATTAGCCTCGACGACGGCACGGCGATGGCCGGCAAGGGCCGACAGGCGGTGCCCGAGGGCCGCAAGGTCATGCTGTCGCTGCCGGGCGGCGCGGGATACGGTCCGGCTGGCGAGCGCGACCGCGCGCAGGTGCTGCGTGATCTCGCACTGGGCTATGTCTCGGCCAGCGCGGCAAAGGCGGCTTATGGCGTCAGCGATGCCGAGATCGCGGCGGTCGAAGCCGGCCTGAAGCGCGGCGAATTGCCTGCTGCCGGATGACGACGTGCCGCTGAGAGCAACCGAAACGACGATCCCTTTCGTCGCCGCGCCGATACGGTGCGGCGGCCAGCCTTATGACGCGACGAGGACTTTATGCCGCTCTACGACCGTATCCTGATCACCGGCGCGGCCGGCCGTCTCGGCTCGCAGCTTCGCACCGGCCTCGCGCCGCTGGCGAAGATCATCCGCGTCGCCGATCGCGCGCCGCTGGGCGAACGCGCCGCTCATGAGGAGCATGCGATCTTCGATCTTTCGGACATGGAGGCGACGATTGCGGCCACCGAGGGCTGCGACGCCATCGTCCATTTCGGCGGCGCACCGACCGAGACGCATTGGCAGACCATCCTCGACGCCAGCATCCGAGGCTCCTACCACATCTATGAAGGCGCCCGGAAACACGGCGTCAAACGCGTCGTCTACGCCTCATCGGTCCATGCAATCGGCTTCCACGAGATCGGGTCGCAGATTTCGGTCGACGCGCCGGTCCGGCCCGACTGTCTCTACGGCGTTGGCAAGACCTTCGTCGAAAGCCTGAGCCGACTCTACTGGGACAAGCATGGCATCGAGACGGCGTGCCTGCGCATCTTCTCGTCCTTTCCCGAGCCGGTCGACCGGCGGATGCTCTGGTCCTATCTCTCCTTCGCCGATTGCGTGCGCCTCGTCGAAGCCGCGCTGACGGCTCCTTTCGTCGGCTACACCATCAGCTTCGGCACCTCGGACAACACGGTGAAGGCGGTCGACAACAGTGGCGCGAACCATCTCGGCTACCACCCGCAGGACTCATCCGAGCCGTTCCGCGCCAGGGTCGAGGCGGCTGTGCCGGCGCTTGATCCCAAATCTCCGGCAGGGCGCTATCTGGGTGGCAAGTTCTGCGAGATGGCCCATCCGGATGATTGAAGCGAAGGTCTGAGCTTCGCCGGCCGCGCATGCCATAAGATCAATTGAAACGGAGCCTGTTCATGCTGGACGACAAGCGGTCGCACGGGCTGTGGGAGCTTTCCGCGCCGCCGGCTCCGCCGACCACCGCCCTGGCCGAAGACCGCGCCGCCGACGTCGTCATCGTCGGCGCGGGCTATACCGGGATGTCCGCCGCACTTCACCTTGCGAAAGCCGGCAAGACCGTCGTCGTGCTCGAAGCCGTCGAGATCGGCTTCGGAGCGTCCGGCCGCAATTCCGGCTTCGTCAATGCCGGTCTCTGGGTCATGCCTGACGACCTGATCGCGACGCTCGGCCCGGTCTATGGCAATCGCTTGATCGGGCTGCTCGGCGAAGCGCCGCGCGAGGTCTTCGCATTGACCGAGCATTATGGGATGAACTGCCAGGCCGACCATCGCGGCACCTATCACTGCGCCGTCGGCGCCAGCGGCCTGAAGCAGCTCCGGGCCCGGCAGGTGCAATGGAGCAGGCTCGGCGCCAAAGTCGAACTGCTGAGCGCCGCCGAGACGCAGGCCCGAACCGGCGCAACTGGCTATACCGGCTCGCTGTTCGATCCCCGCGCCGGCACGATCCAGCCGCTGGCCTATGCGCGCGGACTGGCGGGCGCTGCCATCAGCGAAGGCGCGACCATCCACACCGGCAGCGCGGTCACGTCGTTCGAGCGCACCGGCGAGCAATGGCAGGTCACGACCGCAGGCGGCAGCATCTGCGCCGACTGGCTCATCCTGGCGACGGACGCCTATTCGACCGGCGTCGCTTCGACGATCCGCGAGGAGCAGGTGCATCTGCCCTATTTCCATGTCTCGACGAAGCCGCTCAGCCATAATCTGCGCAAGACGATCATGCCGAGTGGCGGCGCGGGCTGGGACACCAAGACGATCCTGAGCGGCTTCCGGCTCGATGCCGAGGGTCGGCTGATCGTCGGCAGTTGCGGGGCGCTGCGCGGGACTGGCACCGCAGTCCACCGCGCCTGGGTCAGGCGTCACATCCGCAAGCTGTTTCCGCAGCTCGGCGAGGTCGAGCTCGAGACGGAATGGTACGGCAAGATCGGCATGACGCCCGATCATTTGCCGAGGCTGCACAGCTTCGGGCCCAACGCATTCGGCTTCAACGGCTACAACGGACGCGGCATCGCGCCAGGTACTGTCTTCGGTCGGGAACTCGCGCGACTGGTGCTGGGCGAAGTCGACATCGAGGGCATGCCCCTGCCGGTCTCGCAGGTCGCCATCCCGGCGTTTCGCGCGATGCGGGAAGCCTATTACGAGGTCGGCGCTCAGATTGCGCATCTCCCGGTCGCGCCGGCCTGAAACGCGTGGTCGCGCCAGTCCGGAAGTCAGGGGACAAAGTGGCCAAGCGGTTCTGACGGCGCGGCGTCGGCGTCGGCCCATTCATCGCCGAGGAGTTCGGGCGTTTCGAAGGCGACGAGCGCCTCGTAGTGCGTCTCGCGATCGGCGACGAAGAGGGCGCGCGCGATGCCCCGCGCCAGCCGCTGCGCGCCGTCGCTGACGGCCGGGATGTCTCCGGAGAGCTTCCCGTGCGAAAGCATCGCGGGATAGTTGAAGCAATGGATCGAGGCGAGCGCCGGGCAGGTGCCGGGCTCGCGCTCGAGGAACTCGAAGCTCGCTCCGAGATCGGGCGCATGCGCCAACTCGGGATTGTCAATCCCTTCAGGCGGCGCGTAGCGATCCTTCCAGAAGCGGATGAACGGCGCGACGGCGTTGAGTTCCGGCCGCAAGCCGGGGTCGACCGAGAAGCCGGTCGCCATGATCAGGAAATCGAGCGGGTAGGAGCCCTTGGCGGTGGTCAGCACGAGGTGGCCGTCGCGCTCGGCCAGGCTCTCGATCGGGCTGCCGAGATGGAAGCGCGATTGCGGATGCCGGGATACCCGCAGCGTCGAGTCGCGCGGCGGCGGGGTCTGCGCCTTCATGGCGTAATCGAGGAAGCGCCATTTCCAGTCGTCCGGCAGCCCGGCGAAGCCATGCACGACGCCCTGGCTGCCGATGCCGGTGAATTTGTTGATGCGCGGCAGGTCCTTGCGACGCACGAACAGGTCGAGGCTGGCGACGCCGTGCTCCAGCGCCTCCGCGGCGTTGTCCATCGCCGATGCGCCGGCGCCGACGACACCGACGCGCTTGCCCCTGAGCCTGTCGAAATCGATCGCGTCGGCGCTGTGAGCCCAGAGGCCTTTGTCGATGCCGGACACGATCGGCGGAACCCACGCGCCGCCGAGCCCGTCGCGGCCCGTCGCCAGCACCAGATGGCGGGCATGGAGCGTGCGCTCGCCCGTGGCTTCGCGGATTCGCAAGGTCAGCAGGTCTTCGGGACCGGGCGTGACGGAAATCAGCTCCACTCCGTTGCGCACCGGCAAGTCGAGCATCTCGCGGTACCAGACGAGATATTCCATCCATTGCCGGCGCGGGATCTTGCCGAGCGCCTCCCAGGCCTCGTGGCCGAACTGCGCCTCGTACCAGGCCCGGAAGGTCAGGGCCGGCAGGCCGAGGGCCGGACCGGTGAGTTGCTTGGGCGAACGCAGGGTCTCCATGCGCGCGAAGGTCACCCAGGGGCCTTCGCGCCCGGCCGTGGCCCTGTCCAGCACGATCAGGCTGGCGATGCCCAGCCCCTTGAGCGCGCCCGCCGTCGCCAGCCCGCACATGCCGGCGCCGACCACGACGACGTCGGTGACGGGCTCGCCCACGACGTCGCGCGGCGGCACCCAGCTCTTGGCCGGCCATTCGAGCCAGGAGAGATCCTGCCGAAGCCTGAGTTCGAGCTGACGCAGCCCCTGCGCCTGTTGGGAAGCCGTGTTCATCAGGTCATGTCGCATGCCGGGCGCCAGCGCTCGCGCCGAAGGCATCCGCCATCAGCCGGTCATGCGCCGTCGCAGGGTGCTTGACGAAACCGGGAATGGTTTCGAGTGAAATCTCCGCGAGCCGCTCGATCAGGCCGGAGACGAGCGCGGTCAACGGGCGTCCATAAGGCGTCAGAACGGCCCAGAAGAACGAGATCGGCACGTCGATCGGCCGGATCACCACCCCCTCCACCGGCATCCCATAAGCGATGATCGGCTCGACGATGGCGATGCCGAGGCCGGCGCGGGCCGACATGATCGCGGTGTTGGAGGTGTTGGTGTCGAGGATCGCGGCCGGCGTGATGCCCCGTTCGCGCAGCGCGAGATCGACCCGCCGCCGCCAGCGGAAGGGATTGGCCATCGTGATCAGGCGTCTGTCGGCCAGTGCCGAAAGCGGGATGAGGTCTTCGCGGGCGAGATCATCGTCGGCGGCGACCGCGGCGACGCACGGAGCCTCGCCGATCCAGTGGATCTCCAGCGCCGGATGATCGACGGGAAGACTGGTGATGCCGATCTCGGAGACCTGCGTCGCCACCGCCTGCACGACCTGTTCGGCGATGGCGGTGCGGATATGGATCTGCTCGGGCAGGCTGGCCGCGCCGAGGCGTTGAAGCGCGGACGGCAGCATTCCGACGGAGAAGGAGGCGATGGTGGCCACCGACAGCGAGCGCGGCCGATCGAGCGCGATCGCGTCGGCCCGTTCGCGCAACTGCCGCAGCCAGGCCATCACCGGCTCGACCTCCTGATAGAAGCGCAGGCCCTGCTCGGTCGTGGTGACGCGTGGGCCGCTGCGATGGAGCAGGCTGAAGCCGAGCGAGGCCTCGAGATCCTGGATCAGGCGCGTCAAGGCCGGCTGCGAGCGGCCAAGCAGCCGCGCCGCGCCGGTAATGCTGCCTGCGGACATCACCGCAGCGAAGGCTTCGAGTTGCTTCAGGTCCATTTGATCCATCATTCTTAATGCGAATGATATGGACATCATCATGCAGGTCAAGCATGATTATCACAGGCCTGTGTCGGGCGGCGACGGAGCCTGCAAAAGAGGGACGCGATGATGCTGATTGAAAACCTGGCCGGCGTCAGGGCCGGTACGTCGCTGGCCGAGGCGCTGGCGCAGCGGGCCGAGATCATGGGACTGAGCCAGGCGAGCCACGATGCGGTCCTGCTGCCGCGCGACCCCGGCGGGTTGAGTCATGCCGAGCGCGCGGCGCTCACGGCGCGGATGGCCGGCTGGAACGACGATCCTGCGTTGGTCGCCCACTATCGGGAGTTGCTGCTTCAGGCCGGCGAAACCCCGGTCCTGAGCGCGATTGCAGCCGGCAAGCCCGGCTCTGGCCCGTCGGTCGAGCCGCGTCTGGCCGCGATCATCCGCCACGCCGACCTGCTGACGCGCGAGACCCGCAACGCGACGAAGGGCGATATCGCCGCACTTGTCGCCGTGGGTGTGGCCGAGGCCGATATCGTGCGGCTCGCCGAGCTCGCCGCCTTCGTCAACTATCAGGTCCGTGTAATCGCGGGCCTGCGTCTTTTGGGAACCGCGGCATGAGCAGGACTGTCCACGAATTCACGGCCGTTGTTCCGCGCTGGGCGCCCTTTGTGACGCCGGTCGAACTTGACAAGGCGACGCCCGAGCAGCGCGACGCGATGCAGATCACACCGTCGAGCAAGGGCATCTCGACCTATGTGCTGACGCTGGCGCATGATCCGGAATCGCTCAAGGTGCGCTCGCCGCTGTTCAACGCGATCATGTACGGCAAGGGCGGCCTCTCCTCTGCCGAACGAGAACTCGGCGCGGTCGCGGCCTCGATCGTCAATTCCTGCGTCTATTGCGTCGCGGTGCATGCATCGCGCTTCAACCAGCTCACCAAGCGCACCGACGTGATGGAGACGATCTTCGCTGGCGGCGTCGATGCCGAGCTCGAGGACAACCACCAGGCCATCTTCGACTTCGCCGTGAAGCTCTCGCAGTCTCCCCCGGCGGCAGGCGCAGCCGAGATGGCGCAGCTGCGCGCGCTCGGCCTCTCCGAGGTCGAGATCCTCGACCTGATCCTGTCGGCCTCGATCTTCGGCTGGGCAAACCGGCTGATGCACACGCTCGGCGAACCGGTCACCGACTGACGGGGTTCAGCCGTCGCGAAGCTGGCGGTGCAGTTCGGCGGCGTCGAGTCCTGCAAGGTCGAGCGCCGGCAGCAGATCGTTCTCGGCGCGGAAGTCGCGTGCGCAGATCGCGTCGAACAGGGCGATGCCAGCCTGATGCAGCGGCAGGGCGACGCCGGCAACCGCACCCAGAGACTCCAGCGGGGCGAGCCCGAAGGGCACGTCCTCGGTGATGAAGCGGGTGTCGAGCGTCTTGGGTCCGAGCAGCTCGGGGCGCTTCCCGTAGACCGCGGCCGACATTTCGCCGACGGGCCCCGGCTCGACACCGAACGAGTGGACATAGTGCTCCTGAATGCTGCGGACGCGGAGGCCGAAAGCCTGAGCCAGCGCCAGCCGCTCGGTGTCCATCGCATCGATGATCCGGCCGACACCCGTCGTGATCGAGCCGTAGTTCGGCCAGTCCTCGCCCTTCTCGGCGCGCGTCAGATTGCCGAGCATGTTCGCCATATGGGCTGGCGGGTTGAGATTGCTGAGCATGATGGCCAGCACATCGTCGCGCGCCTCGAAACGATCGCCGAACAGGGCTTGGCATAGCGACAGCCCCTGCTGCGCATGCCGGACCGGCAACGTCGCGACATCGAGTCTCGCCCTGATGCCGGAGATATGGACGCTTTGCGGGCCGCTCTTGCGCGCGGTCAGCGCCGTCGTCGCCCAGGCCGCGATCGGGAGGTCCATGCCGCGCGCCGTCAAAAGCCGGTGGAGATAGAGCGCGGCGAAGGAGCAATGCGCGCTGATGATCACGTTCTGCCCAGCGCGCAGATGCGGCGCCAGCGCGTCGAGCACGGTCTTGAAGCCATTGGCCTGCACGGCGACGACGATCGCTTCAGCGCCATCCAGCGCCCGCTGGCAATCGCGCGCGATCTCGATCGGGAATGCCCCCTCGATCTTGCCGGTCACTGTGAGCGGAGCGTCGCCGGCGAAATCGGCGAGCGCTGCGCCGCTTGGCGACCACAGGATCGGCTCGTGGCCCTGCGTCGTCAGATAGGCGGCATAGCCGCGTCCGATTCCGCCCGAGCCGATGATGGCGACGCGCATTATTGATCCTTCGACGGTTTCAGACGATCTCGATACCGCCCATGACGTGCTTGTGCAGGATCGCGAGCAGGCCTGGCTTGTCGCGCTCGCGCAGGCGCTCGACGATCTCGTAATGCTCGCGCGCGGTGCGGGCGAGCAGGGTCGCCGTATTCTTCTCGCGCGTCAGCGTGACCGGGACGCGGCTGCGCAGATCGAAGATCATCGCCACAAGATCCCGGTTGGGGCAGTATTCGAGCATGACAGCGTGGAATGCGCTGTTGGTTTCCTCCTGCGCGACGACCGTGCCCGATGCGACAGCCTCGGCGAAGGCGCCGGCATTTTGCTCCAGCCGGGCGAGCCCGTCGGCGTCGATATGCTTCAGCACCTCCTCGGCGGCGGCGACTTCGAGGATAGCGCGGATCGTCACGACATTCCGGAAGCGCTCTCTATCGAAAGTTTCGACACGATAGCCGCGATTGGCCTCCAGCTTGACGAAGCCTTTCTCCTCGAGCCGATCGAGCGCCTGCCGGATATCGAGGCGAGAAGCCCCGTATTGCGCTTCCAGATCGACCTGCTTGAGCCATGACCCGGCGCTCAGCCGCCCGGTGCTGATATCCTTTTCGATCAGCTTCGCCAGCTCGCGGGCGCGTGCAGCGCTGCCGCCAGCACTGGGCTTGTCGTGGCCGTCAGCGCCGTTCTGCTGCGTTACCAGAACCATTTGTCGTGCATTCCCGAGCCGATGCAAGCCGTGTGTGTCCATCACTCTTCTGCTTCGGATGGCCCTTGCCTGGCAACCTGTGCGCGTGCCCGCGCCATCTGCCGAAAGATTGGGCCTGGGTGCAAATGAAACGGCTATTGACAGATGCCAATCATAAACTCAGGATTGGCGCCAATATCAAACACGAGGGGATCGTCAATGTCCAGCACTTCGCGTCCCGCATGTCGACCGGCCGTCCTGGCGCTGAGCCTTGGTCTCGCCGCGCTCGCCGGCCCGGCTGCGGCGCGCGACCTGACGATCGCGCTCTCTAGCAACGTCAACACGCTCGACCCGTTCAAGTCGACGACGGTGGGCACCGATCTCAGCGTCGCCGCGCATATCTACACCCCCCTGGTCGATCGCGGCCCCGACATGAAGCTGCGTCCGGGTCTCGCGACCAGATGGGAGGCGATCGGCGATACGGCCTGGCGTTTCACCCTGCGCGAGGGCGTGACCTTCTCGAACGGTGAGAAGCTCGATGCCGAGGCGGTGAAATGGAACGTCGAGCGCGTGCTCGATCCCAAGACCGGCGCGCGCAACAAGCCGTGGTTCGCGGCGATCAGCGAAGTGAAGGTGATCTCGCCCGGCATGGTCGAGTTCGTCACCAAAAGCGCCTATCCCGACATGCCCGAGCAGATGTCGATGTTTCTGCTGATGCCGCCGAAATGGACGTCGGAGAACAACGCCTCGGTCACCTCGCTTGGGAGCGGTCCCTATGAACTCGTCCGCTTCGCCAGCGGGGACCGGATCGAACTCAAGGCGCGCAAGGACTACTGGGGCGAGAAGCCTGCCTTCGACAAGGTGACCTTCCGCATCATCCCGGAGGACTCGTCCCGCATCGCTGCGCTGGTTGCGGGCGACGTCGACCTGATCACCGGCTTTCCGACCTCCGAGATCGCGCAGATCAAGGCGAGCGGCAAGGCGGACGCGGCATCGGTGCCCGGCACGCGCGGCATGTTCATCAAGCTCAATGCGGTCCGCGCACCGTTCAAGGACAATCCCAAGCTCTGGCGCGCGCTTAACCTAGCCATCGACCGCAAGGCGATCAATGACGGCCTGCTCGACGGCCTTGGCGAGGTCAGCGCCTGCCAGCCGCTGTCGCCGGCCTATTTCGGCTTCAATCCCGAGCTGAAGCCGGCGCCCTACGATCCGGCGCAGGCCAAGAAGCTTCTCGCTGAGGCCGGCTTTGCCGGTGGCCTGACCATGGAGCTCGAGGTTCCGACCGGGCGCTACATCCAGGCGTCGGACATTACGCAGGTCGTCGCCTCCCAACTCGCCGATGTCGGCGTCACGGTGAAGCTGCGCGAGATGGAGTTCGGCTCCTTCATGAACAAATACATCGTCGGCAAGAACCTCGGTGACTCAGCCTATTTCGGCCTCGGCTGGCCGACGCTCGACGCCGGCGGCCTGCTGAATTTCTGGGAGAGGGAGAACCCGCAATCCTATTGGGAGAGCGAGAGCTTCAATGTCGACGCCAAGGCGGCGCGCTCGACCAATGACGCGACCAGGCGCACCGCGCTCTATCGCAAGCTGACAAAGCAGCTCTGCGAGGACTCGCCCTCGATCTTCATGTTCTTCACGCCGATCACCTACGCCCAGTCGAAGGCGATCGCCTGGCAGGCGCGCGGCGACGACTGGGTGCGCGCGATCGACATCAAGACGCGCTGACAGCCTGCTGCCGAGCATCCGGGCGGCGGGCGTCTCCAGCCTCCGCCCGGACATCGCGGCCTTCATTCGACCAGTCCGGATCGCGACCATTCCATGACCGTTCACGACCAAACCGCCCTGAAGCTGCGCGTCGGCGTCGATTCCGGCGGCACCTTCACCGATGTCTGCATGTACGACGAGACGCATGGCGAGATCCATGTCTGGAAGGTGTCGAGCACGCCGCAAGACCCCTCGCTGGGCATCGCCGGAGGCGTCGAGCAGGGCGTGGCCGAAGTCGCGAGGTCGACAGGGCGGGAGGTCGAGGTCGTCTATTTCGGCCACGGCACGACGGTCGCGACCAATGCGCTGATCGTCGGGCGCGGCGCCGAGACCGGGTTGATCACGACCAGAGGTTTTCGCGATATCCTCGAACTGCGCCGCCAGAAGCGCGATTCCCTCTACGACATCCAGACGCAGAAGCCGCGCATCCTCGTCGCTCGCGACAAGCGGCTCGAGGTCAGCGAGCGCGTGCTCTTCGACGGCAGCGTGCTGACGCCTCTCGACGAGGACGAGGTCCGCGCGGCGGCGCGCAGGCTCAAGACCGAGGGCATCACCACCGTCGCCGTCTGCTTCCTGTTTTCCTTCGTCGAGCCCGCGCATGAAAAGCGCGTCAAGGAGATCCTCGCCGAGGAGATGCCGGGCGCCTTCGTCTCGATTTCTCATGAGGTAGCGCCCGAGTTCCGAGAATATGAGCGGCTCTCGACCACGGTCGTGAACGCCTATCTCGGCCCGATCATGAAATCCTATCTCTCGAAGCTTCAGCCGAGGCTGGCCGAGATCGGCATCCACGCCCATCCGCACCTGACCCAGTCGAATGGCGGCGTGATCTCGTCGGAGGTCGCGCAGAATTTTCCCGCCCGCACGGTGTTGTCGGGCCCGGCCGCAGGCGTCATCGGCGCGCTGGCCGTCGGCGGCTCGGCGGGCTTCGCCAACGTCATCACCTTCGACATGGGCGGCACCTCGACCGACGTCTCGCTGATCGATCGCGGCCGGCCGCAAATGTCGAACGACGCGGTCGTCCACGGCTATCCGCTGAAGCTGCCGATGCTCGACATTCACACCGTCGGCGCCGGCGGCGGCTCGATTGCGGCGATCGATCCCGGCGGGCTGCTCAAGGTTGGGCCGCGATCTGCCGCGGCCGACCCGGGTCCGGTCTGCTATGGGCGCGGCAACGAGGAGCCGACCGTCACCGACGCCAATGTGGTGCTGCAGGTGCTGAACCCGACGCATCTGCTCAATGGCCGCATGCCGATCGACCAGGCGGCCGCCAAGGCTGCGATCGGCAAGCTCGCCGACAGGCTCGGCCTCGGCGTGATGGAGACCGCGCAGGGCATCATCAGCGTGGTGATCGCCAATATGGCCAAGGCGATCCGCGTCATCTCGGTCGAGCGCGGCTACGATCCGCGCGATTACGTCATGCTGGGCTTCGGCGGGGCAGGACCGATCCATGCCGCGAGGCTTGCCCGCGAACTCGATATCCCCAGGCTCGTCGTGCCGAAATACCCCGGCATCATGTGCGCGCTCGGGCTGCTCCTGACCGATCTGCGCACGAACCTCTCCTTGACCCGCCTGCTGCCACTGAGCGCGGAGGGCATCGACAGCATCGAGAACGGTTTTGCGGGCCTCGAAGAACGCGGTCGCGACTGGTTCGCGCAGGAGGCGATCCCGCAGGAGCGCCGCTCGCTGATCCGCTCGATCGACATGCGCTATGGCGGGCAGGGCTATGAACTCACCGTGCCATGCCCGGCCGGCATCATCGACGCGACGGCGCTGGTCCGGCTGCGCGAGGAGTTCGAGCGCATCCACCAACAGGTCTACGGTTATATCGCCGCCGAGGAACCGGTGCAGGTGACGACGCTGCGGATCGAGGCCGTCGGGCTCGTCGCCAAGGCCGATCTCAAGTCCTATCCGCCTGCGACGGATCCCGTCGAAATCGCGATCACCGACCATCGCGAAGTCTGGCTGCCGGAGGCCAACGGCTTCGCCCTCTGCCCGATCTATGACCGCGCCAGACTAGGCCCGGGCCACACGCTCATCGGCCCCGCCATCATCGACCAGATGGATTCGACGACGCTCGTCCTGCCCGGCCAGACGGCGACGGTGGATGCCTATCTCAACCTGATCCTCGAGGGCTGACCATGCTGGACAAAGTCAGGACGGAGCTCGATCCGATCACCGTCGAGGTCATTGGCAGCGCGCTGACCACGATCGTCGAGGAGATGGGCAAGGCGATCATCCGCGCCGCCTATTCCACCAACATCAAGGAGCGGCAGGACTGCTCGACCGCCCTGTTCGACGCGGCGGGGCGCACGATCGCGCAGGCCGAACACATTCCCGTCCATCTCGGCTCGCTGCTCGGCATCGCCGAGCACGTCTTCAAGAACCATGATCTCTCGAGCGTACGGCCGGGCGACGTCTTCGTCGGCAATGACGCGTATACCGGCGGCGGCACCCATCTCAACGACATCGTTTTCCTCGAGCCTATCTTCCATGGCGGCGAACTCGTCGCCTGGGTGACGAACCTCGCGCATCATTCCGATTTCGTCGATCGCGGCCACGCCCATATCTTCCAGGAGGGACTTCGCATCCCGCCGGTCAGGCTCTATCGCGAGGGCGTGCTTCAGGACGATCTGATGGCGCTGATCCTGCTGAACTGTCAGGTGCCGCGCGAGCGCATCAACGATTTCCGCGCCCAGATGGCGGCCAACCGCCTCGGCGTGCAGCGCTATCAGGCGCTTTGCGACAAATATGGCCGCGATACGGTGCGCGCCGCCGGCAGTCAGGTGCTCGACTACACCGAGCGGCGCACACGGGCCGGCATCGCCACGATACCCGACGGCACCTACCGCTTCCGGCATGATTTCGACAGCAACCTGATCGATGGCGTACTCGATCTGCAGGTCGTCATCGAGGTCAGCGGTGACGAGATCACGATCGATTTTCCCGATGCGCCGCCGCAGGTCCGCGCGCCGATCAACATGGTCTATACGGCGCTGCTCGCGACCGTCTATTTCGCGGTCAAGGCGATCGTCGATCCCGATCTTCCGGCAAATTCCGGCTTCCACCGGCCGATCCATGTCACCGCCCCGCTGGGCTCGGTGCTGAACTCGGTCGCGCCGGCGGCCGTCTACAGCCGCACCGACATCGGCCAGCGGCTGGTCGACATGATCTTCGCGGCGCTGGCCGATGTCGTTCCCGGCCGCATCGCCGCCGCCTCGACCGGCGGAACGCTGCTGACCACCAGCGGGATGCATCCGCGCACCGGTCGCTTCTACGTCTATAACGAGATGCATGGCGGCGGCATGGGCGCTCGCGCCGACAAGGATGGGCTCGACGGCGTCCAGGTCAACACGACCAACACCGCCAACCTGCCGATCGAGGCGCTGGAAACGGAGCATCCGGTCATGGTCGAGTGCTACGAACTGGTTCAGGATTCCGGCGGCGCCGGGCAATATCGCGGCGGCATGACCCTGAGGCGGCGCGTGAAAATGCTCGACCACACCGCCCGCATCTCGGCCGGCGGCACCAATTCGATCGTACCGCCCTTCGGTCTTGCCGGCGGCGAACCCGGCTCCACGGCGCGCGTCGAACTGTCGCCGGGCGCAAAGCCGCTGGAGCGGCGCGCCGGCATCCTGCAGGCCGGCGAATGGGTCGGCATGGTCGCGGCTGGCGGCGGCGGCTTCGGCGATCCCAAGAAGCGCGACCGCGCCCTTGTCGAACGCGATCTGCGCGAGGAGCGGATTTCGCGGCAGGCGGCCGTCAACCTGTACGGGCTGAAGCTCTGACCGGCGCCTCGACCATGGAGGCCGCGCGATGCCGCATCATCTGACCACGAGGCTGGGCGAGGGCCTGGTCGCGATCTGGGGCGTGGTGACCATCGTTTTCGTGGTCTCCCGCCTTCTCGGCGACCCCGCGGTGCTGCTGCTGCCGATCGGCGCGACGGAGGAGCAGCTGCGCGAACTGCGCGTCCAGCTCGGCCTCGATCTCCCGCTCGCCCAGCAATATCTGAGCTTCCTGCTGAATGCGCTGAAGGGCGATTTCGGCCAGTCCTTTCAATTCGGGCGGCCGGCGCTGACGGTCGTGCTGGAGCGGCTGCCCGCGACGGCGTCGCTGGCGGGCGCGGCGCTTATCATCGGCATTCTGGTTGGCGGCATGGCTGGCGCGCTGGCTGCGATCTATCGCGGCTCGGCGATCGAGGCCGCGGTCTTGCTGGTTGCGCTGCTCGGCCAGGCGACGCCGTCCTTCTGGCTCGGGATCATGCTGATCCTGCTCGTTGCCGTCCATCTCGGCTGGCTGCCGACGGGAGGCTATGGCAGCTGGCAGAATCTGGTGCTGCCGGCCGTGACGCTGGCCTGTTTCACCACGGCCAGCATCGCGCGGCTGCTGCGCTCCTCGATGCTCGACGTGATGCGCGACGACTATGTCCGTACCGCCTATGCCAAGGGCCTACCGCCGCGCCGCGTCTTCCTCTGGCATGTCGGGCGCAATTCCCTGATCCCCGTGGTGACGATGACCGGCATTCTGAGCGGCGAGTTGCTCGGTGGCGCGGCGGTGACGGAGACCGTCTTCGCCTGGCCCGGCGTCGGGCGTCTCATCGTCCAGGCGATCGAGACCAAGGATTTTCCCGTGGTGCAGGCTGGCGTCGCCGTCGTCGCGGCGATCTTCGTCTGCGTCAATCTGCTGGTCGACCTGCTCTACACCGTGATCGATCCCCGGATCAGACAGTCGTCATGAGCTTTTTCGCTCTCCTTCGCCGTCATCGCGTAAGCTGGCTCGGTCTTCTCGGCGCGATGCTGATCGTCGTTCTGCTGGTCTTCGCGATCGCCGGGCCCTGGCTCGGCCTGCCCGATCCGACGCGGGGCGACTTGCGCGCCCGCATGATGGCTCCGACGCTGTCGCTGGCCGGGCTGGGCAGCCACCCCTTCGGAACTGACCAGCTCGGCCGCGACATCCTCAGCCGCATCGTTGCCGGCAGCCGCGTCACCCTGACGATCGCCGGCTCGGCGGTTGTGCTGGGGGGCATCGTCGGGGTGTCCCTCGGCCTTCTCGCGGGCTATTTCGGCGGCTGGACCGACCGCATCCTGATGCGTCTGGTCGACATCCAGCTCGCCTTCCCGCTGATGCTGCTCGCCTTGCTCGTCGTGGCGGCGCTGGGACCGAGCCTGCACAATCTCATCGCCGTGCTCGCACTGACCAGCTGGGTCCGCTACGCCCGCATCGTGCGCGGACAGGTGCTGACGGTGCGCGAACGCGAATTCGTTCAGGCGGTGCGCGCGATGGGCGCCGGCCATCTGCGCATTCTGGGCCGGCACATCCTGCCCAACGTGCTGACGCCGGCGCTCGTCGTCGCGACGCTTGAACTCGCCCGCACGATCGTGCTGGAGGCGGGCTTGAGTTTCCTGGGGCTCGGCATCCAGCCGCCGTCTCCGAGCTGGGGGCGGATGCTCGCCGATGGCCGCACCTATATCGCCAGCGCCTGGTGGATCATCACCCTGCCGGGACTCGCGCTGATGCTGACGGTCCTTGGCGTCAATCTCCTCGGCGACTGGCTGCGCGACTGGCTCGATCCCTATGGCGACCGCTACTGAGCATCGGTCGCGGCCACTTGGCCTCTGCGAATGCGCCGCGACGATATTATTTTCTTCATAGGCAACCTGAAAGGCGTTAACTGGCTCGTTCGACGGCTTCGCTGCCGTAACGCGGCAAGCGGAGGCAGCCTTGTCCAGAGCCCCGAAAGACGCATCCATTGGCGCCCCGGAGAGCCGGCCGGACGAACTTCGCACCGGCTCGGGCGCACCCAGCGCCGGGCATACGCTGGAGCAGGCGCTCGGCCAGCGCATCCGCGCAATCCGCCGCGATCTCGACCTGACCGTGTCGGATCTGGCCGGCTCGGCAGGCATCTCCGTCGGCATGCTCTCGAAGATCGAGAACGGGCTGATCTCGCCTTCGCTTAGCACGCTGCAGGCGATCACCGGCGCGCTGAATGTGCCGATCAGCTCGCTTTTCGCCAGTTTCGAGGAGAAGCGTGACTGTTCCTACGTCGCTTCCGGACAGGGCCTGCGCATCGACCGGCGCGGCACCAAGGTCGGCCATATCTACGAACTGCTCGGCCATGCGCTCGGCGGCGACATCGCGGTCGAGCCCTATCTGATCACCCTGAGCGAAGAGGCCGTGCCCTATACCGGCTTCCGCCATGCCGGCGTCGAGTTCATCCACATGCTCACAGGCGAGGTGATCTACCGCCATGGCGAGCGCAGCTATCATCTGCGTCCGGGTGACTCGCTGCTGTTCGATTCCGCCGCCACCCACGGCCCGGAAGAGCTCGTCGTCAGGCCGATGACCTATCTCTCGATCATCATGTACGGCCGGCAGCCGACGGCAACATGATTTTCTTGTGAAGAAATATTTATTCCAAATTATTGACGCCGCTATGACGCCAATCTAGGAATTGCTCACGCCGCAAGGCGGCTCCTCGTCAGGATCAGCGCCATGTGCGGCATCGTCGGCCTGTTCATCAAGGATCCCAAGCTCGAGCCCGAGCTTGGCGCGCTGCTCGCCGGCATGCTCGGCGTGATGTGCGCCCGCGGGCCAGACTCGGCCGGGTTCGCTGTCTATGGCGAAGGCGTGCCCGGCACGATCAAGCTCACTTTGCGCGGCCCCGCCGGCACGAACTTCGCCAGCCTCGGCGCGAAGCTCGATGCCGAGATCGTCGCTCGCGACACCCATGCCGTGCTGACGATCTCGGCCGGGCAGGAGGGCGCGATCCGCGCGAAGCTTGCCACGCTCGCAACCGAGATCACCGTTGTCGGCGCCGGCGTTCGCATGGAACTCTACAAGGAGGTCGGGCTGCCAAGCACTGTGGCCACCCGTTTCGGGCTGGAGCGCATGGCAGGCAGCCACGGCATCGGCCACACCCGCATGGCGACCGAGAGCGCAGTGACCACCGACGGCGCCCACCCCTTCTCGACCGGCCCCGACCAGTGCCTCGTCCATAACGGCTCGCTTTCGAATCATCGCGGCCTGCGGCGCGGGCTGGAGCGGCAGGGGCTGACCTTCTCGACCGACAACGACAGCGAGGTAGCGGCCGCCTATCTCACCGCCCGCATGCGCGGCGGCGATACGCTTGGCGAGGCGCTGGAGCATTCGCTGTCGGACCTCGACGGCTTCTACACCTTCGTCGTCGGCACGGAATCGGGCTTCGGCGTGCTGCGCGATCCGATCGCCTGCAAGCCGGCCGTCATGGCCGAGACCGAGGCCTATGTCGCCTTCGGCTCGGAATACCGCGCGCTCGCCGATTTGCCGGGCATCGGCACGGCCAGGCTCTGGGAGCCGGAGCCGGCCAAGGTCTATTTCTGGGCGCGGCCGGCTTCCGGACGGATGCAATGAGCGGCCACAACGCCATCGACCTTGCCGGCGGCACGGTCCGTGAGCTGAACAGGGCCCTGCACGAACTGCGCGGCAAATTTACCGATACAGGGCTGCCGACCAACGACACGCTCTGGTGCGTCGCCAATCCGCGCGGCCTGCATTCGATCGCGGCCGGCGTCGATGCGCCCGTCTCGATCGAGATCGACGGGCCGGTCGGCTATTATTGCGGCGGCATGAACAAGCAGGCCAGCATCACCGTCAACGGCAATGCCGGCGTCGGACTGGGCGAAAACATGATGTCGGGCTTCATCCATGTGAAGGGCGATGCCAGCCAGTCGGCCGGCGCCACGGCGTGCGGCGGCATGATCGTGATCGACGGCAACGCCTCGGCCCGCTGCGGCATCTCGATGAAGGGCGTCGACATCGTCGTGAAGGGCTCGATCGGCCACATGTCGGCCTTCATGGCGCAGGCCGGCCATCTCGTCGTGCTCGGCGATGCCGGCGAGGCGCTGGGCGACAGTCTCTACGAAGCCAGGCTCTTCGTGCGCGGCACGGTCGCAAGCCTCGGTGCCGATTGCATCGAGAAGGAAATGCGCGACGAGCACCGGGCGCTGCTGGCGGCGAAGCTCGAAGCGGCAGGCCTGGCCGGCACGGTCGATGTCGGCGAGTTCAAGCGCTACGGCTCGGCCCGCACGCTCTATCATTTCCACGTCGACAACGTGTCGAGCTACTGAGCCATGCCGTTGGTGCTCGGAACCACTGCCGTCATTCCGGGGTACGCCGAAGGCGTGAGCCCGGAACCCAGAACCGCTGCGGATGCTGGAAATACAGCCCGGTCGGAGCTCGTTCCTGAACGCCTCATCGGTTCTGGGTTCCGGGCCCGGGCCTCTGGCCCGTCCCGGAATGACGGCGTGTTTCGCGCGCGAGAAGGTCAAGAACAATGAGCGACCCGAGCAAGCCCCCGCGCACGGTTCCGCGTGGCTCCGCGACCTTCGATGACTACACGCTGTCGGAGATCCGGCGCGCCGCCGCGACCGGCATCTACGACATCCGCGGCGGCGGCGCGAAGCGCAGGCTCCCGCATTTCGACGACCTTCTCTTCCTGGGGGCCTCGATTTCGCGCTACCCGCTCGAAGGCTATCGCGAAAAATGCTCGACCGAGGTGCTGCTCGGCACGCGCTTCGCCAAAAAGCCGATCGCGCTGAAAATCCCGATCACCATTGCCGGCATGAGCTTCGGCTCGCTCTCGGCCAACGCCAAGGAGGCGCTGGGGCGCGGCGCATCGGCGATGGGCACCTCGACGACGACCGGCGACGGCGGCATGACTCAGGAAGAGCGCAGGAGCTCGCAGACCCTCGTCTACCAGTACCTGCCCTCGCGCTACGGCATGAACCCCGACGATTTGCGCGCGGCGGACGCGATCGAGATCGTCGTCGGCCAGGGTGCGAAACCCGGCGGCGGCGGCATGCTGCTCGGCCAGAAGATCACGGAGCGCGTCGCCGCGATGCGCACGCTTCCGGTCGGCATCGACCAGCGCTCGGCCTGCCGCCATCCCGACTGGACCGGCCCCGACGATCTCGAGATCAAGATCGAGGAGCTGCGCGAGATCACCGATTGGGAGAAGCCGATCTACGTCAAGGTCGGCGCCGCCCGGCCCTATTACGACACCGCCCTGGCGGTGAAATCCGGCGCCGATGTCGTCGTGGTCGACGGCATGCAGGGCGGGACGGCCGCGACGCAGGAGGTCTTCATCGAGAATGTCGGCATCCCGACGCTGGCCGCCGTCCGGCAGGCGGTCGATGCGCTCCAGGAACTCGGCATGCACCGAAAAGTGCAGCTCATCGTTTCCGGCGGCATCCGCAACGGCGCCGACGTCGCCAAGGCGCTGGCGCTGGGGGCTGACGCGGTCTCGATCGGCACGGCGGCGCTGGTCGCGCTCGGCGACAACGATCCGCATTGGCAGGCGGACTACGAAAAGCTCGGCACGACGGCTGGCGCTTATGACGACTGGCATGAGGGCCGCGACCCTGCCGGCATCACCACGCAGGATCCCGAACTGATGGCGCGGCTCGACCCCGTCGCCGCCGGCCGCCGGCTCGCCAATTATCTCGCAGTGCTGACGCTGGAATGCCAGACCATCGCGCGCGCCTGCGGCAAGAGCCATGTCCACAACCTGGAGCCCGAGGATCTGGTGGCGCTGACGATCGAGGCCGCCGCGATGGCACGAGTCCCGCTTGCCGGCACGAACTGGATTCCGGGTTCCGACGGGCGCTTCTGACGATGTGAACGAGCCCGGAACGGGCCTTCAAGGGGATTTGAAGACCATGACCACCGATCTCGCGAAGATCGCCGCCGAACGCGGCATCAAGTACTTCCTGATTTCCTATGTCGATCTCTTCGGCTCGTTGCGCGCCAAGCTTGTGCCCGCGAGCGCGATCGGCCCGATGCAGCGCGAGGGCGCAGGCTTCGCCGGCTTCGCGACCTGGCTCGACATGAGCCCGGCCGACCCCGATCTCTTCGCCGTGCCCGATCCCGAGAGCCTGATCCAGCTGCCGTGGAAGCCGGAGATCGGCTGGCTGGCGTCCGACCTCGTCATGGACGGCAAGCCGGTGGCGCAGGCGCCGCGCACGGTGCTCAAGAACCAGCTCGCCAATGCCGATGGCTACGAGATGAAGAGCGGCGTCGAATGCGAGTATTTCCTGATCTCGGCGGACGGAACGCAAATTTCGGACGCCGCCGACAATGCGGTAAAGCCCTGCTACGACCAGTCGGCCCTGATGCGTCGCTACGAGGTCATCCGAGAAATCTGCGACGCCATGCTGGCCCTCGGCTGGGGCGCTTACCAGAACGACCATGAGGACGCCAACGGCCAGTTCGAGATGAACTGGAATTACGACAATGCGCTCAAGACCGCCGACCGCCACGTCTTCTTCAAGTTCATGGTCCGCTCGATCGCCGAGAAGCACGGCCTGCGAGCGACTTTCATGCCAAAGCCCTTCATCGACCTGACCGGCTCGGGCTGTCACATGCATGTCTCGCTCTGGCAGGGCAAGGCCAACGCCTTCTCCGACGCCAAGGGCGAACTCGGCCTCTCCGCGCTTGGCTACAATTTCATCGGCGGCCTGATCCACAGCGCCGATGCGCTCTGCGCCATCACCAACCCGACGGTGAACTCGTACAAGCGCATCAACGCGCCGCGCACGATCTCGGGCGCGACCTGGGCGCCCAACACCGTGACCTATACCGGCAACAACCGCACCCACATGATCCGTATTCCCGATGCCGGGCGCTTCGAGTTCCGCCTCGCCGACGGCGCCGCCAACCCCTATCTGCTGCCGGCCGCGGTGCTCGCCGCCGGCATGGACGGCATCCGCAACAAGCGCGATCCGGGCAAGCGGCTGGACATCAACATGTATACCGACGGCCACAAGGTCCGTGGCGCGAAGAAGCTGCCGCTGAACCTGCTCGACGCAATGCGCGCGCTGGACAAATCGACCGTGCTCCGCAGCGCGCTGGGAGCGCCCTTGGTCGACGGCTTCCTCAAGCTCAAGACCGAGGAATGGAACGCCTATTCCCGCCACCTGACCCAGTGGGAGCGCGAGACGACGCTGGACATCTAGCAGCTCGCCGAAGGCTTGCACGGTCTTCGCCCAATTGATGGAAACGCATCGCAGGTGCGCGGCGGCTCATCGCATCGACAGCGACAATTCTGTCCATGCCGAAAACGAGAACTGCTGCGCTGCCCGCGACCCAGACATCGTGCCGCAGTTGAGGGCAGCACGCTCGGAACACGGATGCTGAGATGACGATATCCCGACCTGGTAGCGAAGGGATGGGTTCAGCGTGGGCATGCCGGCACCCGCTATGTGAAAGCAGCTGCGGAATAAGCCCTTACAAAACCGTAACTCTTTGTCCTGCTGAGGAAAAAGAGTGGTGCCCAGGAGAGGACTCGAACCTACCGGTCAGTCCTGTAGTCCTTGAAATACAAGGGAAATTCCGCCTCCAGTTCCAGCTCTGTGTGGGAGTACTGAGTGGGATAGGATGAGGACAATGATAGCGGACTTGAATCATCTGGCAAGTCTCTGAGCTCATGCTCAAGCGCTTCGCGCGAAGGTCACGGCCGCTCTTAAGCCCAGCCCGCTCGGAGGCGTGCCTAACGTGAGCTCCGCTAGCGCATTATGAAGTGCCACTTCAACGATCGCGAGCCCTAGGCCGCTTCCGGCGCTTCGTGCCGCACGTCCGCGATAGAAGCGCTGCCTGATGAGGGCCAGTTCGTCCGCGGGAACGCCGGGACCTTCGTCATCGACAGCCAGCGCGGCGTCTTCGGTCCTGAGCCACCTGATGCGACCACCCGGCGGGCTATGGAAGCATGCGTTTTCATGGAGGTTGCGCAGGGCCAGTTTCAGATTATCGCGGTCCCCCTCCACCGTCATCTCATCGATCGCTTCGTCGAATTCGACGGAGACTGATGCCGGCCGCTGTCCTTCGCGATCGATCTCGCGCAGCAACTGTCCAAGGTTCACTTGCTCCCGTCGGCTCGGCTCGGCGCCCGACTCCAACCTCGCAAGCGCGAGAATCTGGCTGACCAGGCGCGCCGTCCGGTCGACGCCCTGCATGATATGGTCCAGTGCGGCAGTCCGCATCTCGGTGGTGTCGGCAGCCTTGGCGATCTGGGCCTGGGTCCGGATGCCGGCGAGCGGGGTGCGCAACTCGTGTGCAGCGAAGGCAGTGAATTCGCGCTCGTGCCGGCGTGCTGCGTCAAGGCGCGTGAAGAGGCCGTTCAGCGCATCCGTCACGGGCCGGATCTCGTCGATGACCTTGGCCTGAAGCGGCGCGAGGTCGTCGGCGGCGCGCTGCTGCAGGTCGCCGGCGATGCCGCGCAGCGGCGAAAGGCCACGCCCGACGCTGATCCAGATCAGCCCGGCGAAAATCGGGAGCATCAGGAGCGCCGGAGCGACGAGGCCCAGGACAAGGTCGTTGACGAGGCGATCTCGCAGGCCGAGTCGGTCCCCGACAAGTACCCGGACATCCTTGGCCGCGTCTTCAATGGCATAGACGCGCCACTGCTCGCCGTTGATGACGCTGTCGCTGAAGCCGGCGGCATGGCCAGCAAGCCTCTCTGCGGGTGCCGCCGTCGAGGCTGCGACGAGTCGTCCGCCCAGCGACCAGATCTGGCAGGAGAGCTGGCGCTCGTATCCGCCAGAATCGCTCGCGGAAACCTGCGGCATCGCGGCGATCGCGGAGGCTGCCGATGCGTCGGCATTCCGGACGAGCGAGGAGACCATGCGCGCCGCCTCCTGCAGGCGCGTGTCGAGGACGCGTTCGAGCTCGGCCTTCGTGCCGAGATAGATCCAGGTGGTCGCAGCCAGCCAGATCAGGCCGGTTGTGGCGACGAGGATCACGAACAGGCGCGCGCGCAGCGAGGTCATGGTGCCATCCTCAATCGATAGCCCAGGCCGCGCACGGTTTCGATCAGCTCGCGTCCGATCTTCTGCCGGAGATTGTGGATGTGGACCTCGATGGCGTTACTCTCGACGTCCTCCTGCCAGCCATAGAGTCGCTCCTCCAGCTCGCTGCGCGAGCGGAGCACGCCGGGCCGCTCGGCGAGCGCGCGCAGGATCGCGAATTCCCGCCGCGTGACCTCGATGGCAAGGCTGTCACGCGAGACCGAATGGCTCGCCGGGTTCAGGACAAGGCCCGCCACTGCGATGGTCGCCGTCGCCCGGCCATCGCGCCGCCGGACCAAGGCCCGCAAGCGGGCGGCGAGTTCGTCGAGGTCGAAGGGCTTGCCGAGATAGTCGTCAGCGCCGCGGTCGAGCCCGGCGATCCGGTCGCGCGCCTCGTCGAGCGCCGTCAGGAGCAGGATCGGGCTCTCGTCGCCCGCCTGGCGCAGGCTGGCCAGCAGGTCGAGCCCCGAGCCGTCCGGCAGCATGATGTCGAGGACGATGGCGTCGAAGGCGCCTGCCGCGAGCGCATGCCGGCCATCGGCGCAGCTGCCGACGACCTCGGCGCTGACGCCGTGGCGCTTCAGCCCGACGGCGAGGCCGTCGGCCAGAATGGGGTCGTCCTCGACGATCAGAACACGCATCGCTTCTCCTTGAGGGGCAGCATCCCGGCGCGGCTTAAGGCTGGCTTAAGCTGGGAAGCGCCGATGGCTGCAGTCGCGGCCGTACAGGCCGCCTTCACCAGCCGACAAGGACCAGACCGATGCAGCAGGATCGCCGGACGATCATCAAAGGCCTGGCCTTGCTTCTCGCCGCCACGCCCGGATCGGCGCTTGCCCAGGGACGCGATCCCGATGCCGAGGCCATCCTCAACGATCCAGAGGCGCCGGTGTCCGGCAATCCGAAAGGCAACGTCACGATCGTCGCCTTTCTCGATTACAACTGCCCCTTCTGCAAGAAGTCCGCCCCTGATCTCGCCCGCCTCGTCCGGGAAGATGGCCAAATCAGGATCATTTACAAGGACTGGCCGGTCATCGCCGAGACCTCGATCTACGCGGCACAGCTCGCTCTCGCCGCTGGTTATCAGGGCGCCTATGCCAAGGCCCATGATGCGCTGATGGCGACCAAAGGGCGGCTCGGCCGCGAGCAGATCGCCGCGGCCATCAAGGGCGCCGGCGTCGACATGGCCCGGCTCGAAGCGGATGTAAACGGCAAGGCTACCCAGATTACCGCGCTGCTCCGGCGCAACATGGCGCAGGCGGAGTCGCTCGGGCTGCAGGGAACGCCGACGTATCTCATCGGCCCGTTCCGAACCTCTACCCAGGATTATGCTGGCTTCAAGCAGGTCGTCGCTGACGCGCGCAAGAAGCAGGCGGCCCTGTGACTGGCCTCAAAGCTCCCATGACCGACATCTCCAAGCCGACGCGGCGTCTAGCTGGCCTCATGATCGCTCTGGCTGCAGCCGGTTGTACGACCATCGCGCAACAGCCTATTCCGGCGAAGCCTCCAGCGCCCGGGTTCAGCGCCCTGGATCTAAGGCGATATGGCGCGGTCGGCGGTGAGCCGTTCCAGGTCCCCGCCGTCTCGCTTGAAGACCTGCGTCCGCGCAACCTGCGTCAACTCGTCGATTATCCGACTGCACATCAACCCGGCACGCTGATCGTCGATCCTGCGAACCGATACCTCTTTCTTATTCAGGAGCACAGCAAGGCGCTCCGCTATGGCGTCGGCGTCGGGCGCGAGGGTCTGGAGTTCACAGGTTCCGCAACGGTCGAGCGCAAGGCACAATGGCCGCGCTGGACGCCGACGCCCGATATGATCAAGCGAGAACCGGCGCGCTATGCGAAGTGGACCGGCGGGATGGCTGGCGGCGACACCAATCCGCTCGGCGCCCGCGCCCTATACCTCTTCAAGGATGGCCGCGACACGCTCTATCGCATTCATGGGACGAACGAGCCTGAGACGATTGGTGAAGCCGTCTCGTCCGGCTGCATCCGCATGATGAACCAGGACGTCATCGATCTCTACAACCGCATTCCGAAAGGATCGAAGGTCGTCGTTCTGCCCGCCTGAATGTCAGGACCAGCTTGATGGGCAGAGGCGCCCGATAATTCTTACCTCCTGTCGGAAGCGACCCGGCGGGATATGAGATCGATCGGGGTAGTTGCCGAAGCTGTTATCGGTCTCTGTCACCGCCTACGTCCCTTGCTACGACCGGTGCACCGTAGTCGGACCGCTTGACGGCTGCTGGCTGTGGCCCCCGGCGACTGCGTCTCAAACCAGGATGCAATCGACGTCTACAAAGCAATCCCGACGGACTTGCAGCCAACCACGCCAGGGGCTTGTAGTAGTCAATATATATTTTATATAACTGTATATTGAATTTCTCATCGAGCCTTGGAGGCCGGCGATGCAACCGATCAAAATTTGCGAAACGCTGTCTATCGGCGCCCAGCCGACTGAGGTGGATTTCGCTGTGTTGGCGTCGCAGGGCTTCAAAATGGTCATTAACGACCGCCCCGACGCCGAGGACGCCGTACAGCCGGGCTCTACAGCAGAAGGTAAGGCCGCCGAAGAAGCCGGGATGGCCTACGCCTTCATCCCGGTGACGGGCCCTGCGATCACGGACGCCGACGTCGCGGCGTTCCAGAGGGGTCTCAGGCTGGCACCAGGGCCGGTTTTCGCCCATTGCAAGACTGGACTGCGTGCCCTGACGCTTCATGCGCTTGGCGAAGTTCTTGACGGCCGCATAGAGGCCGACGACTTGCTCGATTTCGGCAGTCGTTTTGGCTTCGACCTTGCCGGCGCGAAGGCCTGGCTCGACCGACGCGCGGTCCTGAAGCCGCAGGTCAAGGGCTTCTATGATCCCCGGACCTTCAGCATCCAATACGTCGTGACAGACCCGGCCACGAAGCGCTGCGCCATCGTCGATCCCGTGCTCGACTTCGACGAGAAATCAGGCGCGACCGCCACGACCCAGGCCGACGCCATCCTCGCGTATGTCAGGGAACAGGGCCTGACCGTCGAATGGATCCTCGACACCCATCCTCATGCCGACCACTTCTCGGCCGCCCAGTACCTTAAGGCGCAGACCGGTGCGCAGACCGCGATCGGCGAACAGGTCGTCGCCGTCCAGAGGCTCTGGAAGGGCCTGTACAACTGGCCCGAGCTCGCGGCGGACGGCTCGCAGTGGGACCGGCTTTTCGCCCATGGCGAGCGGTTCAAGCTCGGCTCTCTCGACGTCTCCGTGCTGTTCTCGCCAGGCCATACGCTGGCCTCGATCACCTATGTCATCGGAGACGCCGTCTTTGTCCACGATACGCTGTTCATGCCCGATGGCGGCACGGCCAGGGCGGATTTCCCCGGCGGCAGCGCCAAGGCGCTATGGGCGTCGATTCAATCGATCCTGGCGCTGCCCGACGAGACGCGCCTGTTCACCGGCCACGACTATCAGCCTCATGGCCGCGCTCCGCGCTGGGAGAGCACGGTCGGCCAGCAGAAGCAGTCGAACGCTCACATCGTCGGACGTGACGAGGCCGCTTTCGTCGTCCTGCGTGAGGCCCGCGACAAAACCTTGTCGATGCCCAAGCTGATCTTGCACGCGCTGCAGGTGAACATTCGCGGCGGCCGCCTGCCAGAGCCTGAATCGAACGGCCGTCGCTACCTGAAGATTCCACTTGATGCACTGGTCGGTGCAGCCTGGGACGATGCGCTATGACACAGTCGTCGAGGCCGTCGATGACCCGAGCCGAGCTATCAGGCCGGGCGGCCGAGGTTGCAGGCCTGCTCAAGACGCTCGCCAACCGCAACCGACTGATGATCGTCTGCACGCTGGTCGAGGGCGAGTATTCCGTCGGCCAGATCGAAGAGGAACTCGGCATCCGGCAGCCGACGCTCTCGCAACAACTCACCATCCTGCGAGAGGCCGGGATCGTCGCGACGCGGCGCGAGGCCAAGCAGATCTTCTATCGCCTGACGGAGCAGAAGGCCGCCCATCTCGTCGAGGCGCTCCACGCCATCTTCTGCGCAGAGGAGCCCGCGCCATGACCCCCTACTGGGCCTCGCTTCTGGGAGGCATGCTGGTCGGCCTCTCGGCCACCATGCTCCTGCTTCTCAACGGCCGCGTCGCCGGCATCAGCGGCATTCTCGGCAGGCTCGCGCAAGGCGCGCAGATGCCCACCAATGCGGCCTTCGTCATCGGGCTGATCCTCGGTCCGCTGACCTACCGCTTGGCTTCGGGCACTTGGCCGGCCGTGAGCATCACGGCGTCACTGCCCGTCATCGCTCTGGCCGGGCTGCTGGTCGGCTTCGGCACGCGCATGGGTTCGGGCTGTACCAGCGGGCACGGCATCGTCGGCCTCGCTCGCCTGTCGCCGCGCTCGATCGCGGCCGTCATCACTTTCCTGAGCGCAGGGGTCGCAACCGTCACACTGATGAGGCTCGTCTCGCCATGAACCGAGCGATGCAAATCCTGACCGCGCTCGCCTGTGGCGCTATCTTCGGCCTCGGCCTATCGCTGTCGGGCATGCTCGACCCCGCCCGCGTGCGCGGCTTCCTGGATGTGGGCGGCGCCTGGGATCCAAGTCTCGCCTTCGTCCTGGGAGGCGCCGTGATGGTCGCCTTCGCGGGAATGGTGATGCGTCGGCGGCTGCGGCAGCCGGCCTTCGACGACAGCTTCCACCTACCAGCGACCACGCCGATCGACACGCGCCTGATCCTGGGCTCCGCCATCTTCGGGATTGGCTGGGGCCTCGCCGGCTTTTGCCCCGGTCCTGCATTAGCCGCGCTCTCGCTGGGGCTGACTCCTGTCATGCTGTTCGTCTTAGCGATGCTCGCGGGAATGACCACCTACGATCGCTTTGTTCAGCCGAAAAAGCCCGCTATGGCAGCCTGAACAGCGGTCGCAGGCGAAGCCCCAATGCGCTGCCGACGAAGGCACCAGCCACCCAGACCCAGCCCGACAGGCTTCCCGACGCCAGTGCCGAGAAATAGGCGCCGATGTTGCAGCCATCGGACAAGCGCGCGCCATAGCCCATCAGGAATCCGCCCAGGATCGCGCCGCACCACGCCCGCGCATCGCCGCCCGAGCGCAGGAGAAAGCGCCCGCTAAGCCCGGCAGCCAACGTGGCTCCTGCGACGATCCCGAAATCCATCACGGATGTGATGTCGGAGAACACGCTGTCGCCGAGTGCCGCCGCGTGGCTCTGCCAATAAGGCCATAACGCCGGGTCGAACCCGATCGATGCCGCGACCTTGGAGCCCCAAAGGGTAAAGCCGGCCGTCTCACCCCAGGGGCGGCCGGCAAGAATCAAGGTCAGAGTGTTGAGGGCGGCGAGCCCGACCGCCCCCCAGAGCAAGGGCCAGGGCATTCCGGCGATCTCGCGCAGCGAACGCGGGCCCATCTCGCGTGCGGGTGCCGGCACGACACGAATGACCGTGCCGAAAACGGCAAGATGCAGGAGCAAGGCCGGCAGCCACCCGATCCAGTCCTGCGTCGTGCCGGTCGAGAGGCTCGGGAGCCGCCACCAGAAGCCCAGATGCGCAGCACCGACCGCAGAGCCGACGATGAACCAGGCGAGTGTCATCAGCAGGCGGGCGTTGCCGCCGCCGAGCGCAAACAAAGTGCCCGAGGCGCAACCGCCACCGATCTGCATACCAATGCCGAACAGCACCGCGCCGATCACGAAGGATACGCCAACCGGGGTGACGAAGCCGCTGAGCGGCTGGCCGAAGACGCTGCCCATCGCCAGTAGCGGAAAAAAGACTAGGCTGGTGAGTGAGAGCGCGATCGCCTGCGCCCGGAAGCCGGAGAAATCGCGCTTCTCCAGTGCCGCCCGAAAGCTTCCGGCGAAGCCGAACGTCGATTGGAACAGCACGAAACCCAGAGCTGCGCCGACGAGCGACAGTATGGATTCGCGCCAGGACGCGCCATTGAGGGCGGCAAGTACGACGATGGCGCCAACTGCCACGACGGCCAGCACAGCAACGCGTCGCCCGCTCGCGCCATCGCAGACCGTGCTCTTTGGTCCAGCAGCTTCCGATAGCGTCATCGCGCTCTGACTCCCACACACTGTCATGAGCAGGGTTCCTGTCGCAACGAAATCACAAGCCGGCGAGTTAAGGCGCGATCACGCTGATGTCGCAGCATGGTGAGGTTCGTCCTCCCGCAGAGGCGCTAATGCTGTCGTTCCCAAACCGAATGAAGCGTGGTCGCATGGGCTGGAATACCTCATCTGCAATCGTCTTCGCCGCGTGTCTCGGCATCGGCCTCGCGCCTCTCATGCCGCCATCACAGGCTCAGGCTCAGGTCGATGTGGGCTACCGCATCGTTCTCACAAAACAGGCCTTCGCCCCGATGCAGGAGCGCTTGAGTGCGGCCATCGCCAAGGCCGGAATGAACGCGGTGACGCGCGCATCGGCCAGCGACGGCGCCAAGGCGCGCGGCGTGACGATCCGTGGCGATGTCGTGGTTGGCGTCTTCCGCAACGATTTCGCCACGCGCATGCTGGAAGCCAATATCGATGCCGGAATCGAGGCGCCGGTGCGCATCCATCTGGTCGAGGAGCCCGACGGCACGACGAGCCTGCGCTACCATCTGCCGAGCACGGTTTTCGGTCGCTACGATGGCGAAGCGATCAAAGCTCTCGGCCGCGAACTCGATCCGATCTTTGAGCAGATCGTCTCGGAGGCCGCTGGCGGATAGTGGACGGGCAAGTGCCATCGTCAGTCTGATCCGGCGTCAAGCACACGTGCTCGTGTTCGGGCTCGGACAGTCCCGTCGGAATGAAAGACGCCTCTCGCACGTTGAACTCCATATGAATTTGCAATGGAGGAACGATGCGAACGCTCCGACTGGCCGTGTTCGGCCTTATCGCGATGGGCTCGGCGGCCCATGCGACCGAAACGCCAAGACCATCGACGATCAACGCCGCCGGCATCGCCGCCACCGACATGATGGCCTTCAGTGCCGCGATGGAACGGTCGATGGCGCGCATGCATGACGGCATGGCAGCCGCCAAGCCGACCGGCGACCCCGACCGCGACTTCGCAGCGATGATGATCCCGCATCACCAGGGCGCGGTCGAGATGGCGCAGATCCAATTGCGTTTCGGCCGCGACGAGCGCCTGCGCCGTCTCGCGCAGGGCATCATCGTCGAGCAGCGCCAGGAGATCGCGGTGATGCAGGCGATCCTCGACGAGAAACCCGCTACGCCGACCAATGCCGCAGGCGCCTCGGCCCCCCAGCACGGTCATCACGACCACAAGGACATGAAACCATGATCACCCGCCTTGCAGCCCTGCTGTTGCTCTCGACTGCTCTCCCCGCCTTCGCCGGCCAGGCGCCCGGTCGCGCCGACGCGCCCGATATCGCGATCAGCAGGAGCGACCGCTTCTACACCTCCGACCAGTTCTCCAACACGGTCTCTGTGATCGACCCCTCGCAGAACAAGCTTTTGGGCGTGATCAAGCTCGGTGAGCCGACGCCGGCGAACCTCAGCCCGCTCTATCGTGGCCAGGTGCTGGTTCACGGCATGGGCTTCTCGCCTGACCGCAAGACGCTCGCGGTGGTCTCGATCGGCTCCAATTCCGTGAGCTTCATCGATACGCAGACCAATGCGGTGAAGCACACGGCCTATGTCGGCCGGTCGCCGCACGAAGCCTTCTTCCGCCCCGACGGCAAGGAGGTCTGGGTGGCCGTGCGCGGCGAGAATTACATTCAGGTGCTTGACGGCAAGAGCTACGCGCCGACCACGCGGATCAAGGTGCCCAACGGCCCGGGCATGACGATCTTCTCGCCCGATGGCCGCTACGGCTATGTCTGCTCGAGCTTCAGTCCCGAGACGGTTGTGATCGACACCAGGACCAAGAAGCTCGTCGGCAGCATGAAGCAGGACAGCCCATTCTGCCCCGATATCGCAGCCACGCCTGACGGTGCACAGGTCTGGCTGACGCTGAAGGACATCGGCAAGACGATGGTGTTCAACGCCAAGCCGCCGTTCCAGTCGCTCAAGGTGCTCGACACCGGCCCGATCACGAACCACGTCAACATCGTCCGCAACGGCAAGGAGCAGTTTGCCTATATCACGGTCGGCGGGCTGAACCTGATCAAGGTGTTCCGCACCGACGGCTTCGAGCAGGTCGCCAGCATTCCTGTCGGCGCCCTTCCGCACGGCCTCTGGCCGTCTGGGGACGGCACGCGTGTCTATGTCGGGCTGGAGAATGCCGATGCGGCTGCCGTGATCGACACGACCAGCAACAGCGTCATCGCGACGATCCCGCTCGGACAGGCGCCCCAGGGCGTCGCCTATGTTCCCAACGCGGTGACGAAGGGCGACGGCATGGCCAATCTCCAGCCGCTCGCGGCGGCGGCCAACTCCGCCCAGCTTTCGCTGGGTGGCGCGGACGGCAAGGCTGCGACACAGGTGACGCTGTTCAACCAGGGGCTGGTTCAGATGCTGCAGGCGGCCGTGACCGGGCTGGAGCCGAAGAAGCCCTATGTGCTGGCGCTGGCCAACGACGCCAAGGGCGCTGGCCCGCTGCAGGCCGTGGCGAGTTTCATGACGAACCCGGCGGGCGCCGCGATCGTCAATGCCATCGGCCCGATCCGGCAGGTCGTGCAGGAGGCAGCACCCGACATGCGCAAATACCTCGTCATCGTGCCCGGCACGGCCGATGCGCCGGGAAAGCCGCTCCAGATGCAGATGCCGTGAACGAAGAAAAGGGATGCGCCGGCTTTAAGCCAGCGCATCCCGAATGGCGGACGCTCAATAGGTCTTGGCGAGATACTCGGCGATCGCCTTGGCGTCGACCTCCTCGATGGGGGCGTGGTAAACCTTGATCATCTTCTGAACTTCAGCCTCCCAGAAGGCCTGGCCCTTCTTGGACGGCTGGAAGTTGATGTAATCGACCGAGTGGCACGACATGCAGTTGTTCTGCGCGGCGTCCATCCCGGGCCCGGGCCTGAGCACGGCCGTTTCGTCTGGCAGCTGATAGGTCTTGGGCTTGGCGAGCGCGAAGCCGGCGCCGGCCAGCACGAGGGCCGATGCGCATAGCGCCATGGTAAGCTTGTTCATATCCATCTCCCTCAACCCACTGTCACGCGCGTCGTCTCGACGACGTTGCGCATATAGCCCGCAGGGTTCCACGTCGCCTGCATCGGCTGGGTCTGGCCCTTGGCGTTGGTCGCCTTAACCATCAGCTTGTGTTCGCCCTTGCCGAGACTCACCGCTGCCTTCCACTCGCGGAAGGAGTATTTGCCGAGGCTGTCGCTCAGCTTGGCGACCCGCCAGGACTGGCCGCCATCGGCGGAGACCGCGACCTCGGTAATGCCATCACCTCCGTCGAAGGCGATGCCGCGCAGTGCGAGCTCGCCAGCCTTCACCGTCGCGCCGTCGAGCACGCTGGTGATGAAGGAGCGCACGTTGAAGCGGTTGATCGGGACGGTGGTCGCAGGCGCCTTGCCAGGCTCGGTGCAGGCGCAGTCGTTGTCGGGGATGCGATAGGCCGACTTCATCCAAAAGCCGTCGTAGACGCTGTCGAGCACCGTGATCTCGTTGAGGTGCTTGACCCAGTAGGTGCCGAAATAGCCGGGCACGACGAGGCGCAGCGGATAGCCGTTGAGCCAGGGCAGATCCTCGCCGTTCATGGCGTAGGCAAGCATGACCTCGCCGTCGCGGGCATGGTCGATGCCGAGCGCCTTCACGAAATCGGGCGTTTCGGGCACGACTGGACCATCAAGGCCGCCGAACGAGACCTGCAGGGCACCGGCCTGGACCCCGGCCTTGTCGAGCACCGCCTTCAGCGGCACGCCACGCCAGCGCGCATTGCCCATGGCGCCGTTGGACAGCTGGCCGCCGGCAACGCGCGGGTCGATCAGCCCGCGGCTGTTGCCGGAACACTGATGTACGGCGACGAGATCGACCTGCTCGAAGCCGGTCTTCAGGTCGTGCAACGAGAGCGAGAGCGGGGTCGCGACCTTACCCTTGATCTCAAGCTTGAACGTTTCAGGATCGATCTCGAGCGGGATGTCGGCGAGATGATAGCGCACGAAGAAAGCGTCGTTTGGAGTCAGGATGCCCTCGTTGAAGACGCTGAACGGCGTCTCCAGCTGTGGCGGCCGGGCCGTCAGCCCGATCAGCGGGCGCTTTCCCGGATAGGTGACGAGCGGGCGATCGCCATTGCCAAATGGCAAGGTCACTGTGTCGGCGGCGAAGGCTGCGAGGCGCGATCCAGCGATCAGACCTCCGCTCAGTCCCAATGCCGCTCCACCCGCAGATTTAAGCATCTGTCGTCTGTCGAACATGGCGTCTCTCCCAGAGGACATATTCCTCACGAGAAAGACAACGTGCGATCGAAGCGTTTTATTCCATCGCGCCCCCCTCGCAGGAGCGCGGCGGCTGGATGGAGCCGCGCACGCCTGATCTCACGCCAGGCAGGGCCCGCCGAACTGGCCCGCCTCGGCCAGAGCCAGGCGCTGCTCGTCGGTCGCGCCATGGCCCTGTGCGATCAGCCGCGCGACGAGGCTCGAGAGCCGGTCGAGCCGTTTAGGATCCATGCTGCGGCTGATCAGGGCGTAGCCGGCTCCGGCATCGTTCCAGGCCCGGATTCGAAGGCCGCTCTCGTCGCGAGAGGCAGGCGTCGGTCCGAACTTGTCGTCGGGGCGCGCGATCCACAGACCGAGCCGGCAGCCATGAGGTCCGCGATAGCCTGCGAGAACTCCGCTACTGGCAGCCGTCGGGTTGCTGGAAACATAGGATAGCTGCAGGCCGGCCGCCGATAGATCGGGCAGCGTCGTTCCCGACGCCGAGGTGATCACGATCTTGACCCGATCGCCACTGGCTGCATCGAGCTTTCCCGCCAGCCAGTCCTGATGCGCGGCGACGGCCGCCGCGATCTGTGTCGAAGCCGAAGGTCTGGGGAACGACCAAAGCGCAGCGCCCAGCCCAAGGGCGATGACGAGCGAGGCCGCCAACGCAGCCGGGCGCCAAGCGGTCGCCTGTCGCCGAGGCAGGCTGAATGGCGGCGCTGCGTCAAACGCTGCAAGACTGCTGGTCACGGCCCGCAACTGCGTCAACGAGGCGATGCGCAGGGCGAGCACGGGATCCCGCGCGACGGCGGTCGCGACGCTGGCGGCCGCCGCAGGATCGAGCTCGCTGTCGACATAGGCGTTGAGCATCTCCCAGTTCATCGACTTGGTCTGGGCATCATCCTGCATGGCGTCGACTGCCTGTGATCGGTGTGACGTTCTCGGCCGAGACGATCTCCAGAAGCGCCAGTCTGGCGCGACTCAGGCGGCTCATGACGGTGCCCTGCGGGACCCCGAGGATATCGGCGGCCTCGGCATAGCGAAAGCCGGCGATATCGACCAGTTCGATGATCTCGCGATGAGCCGGGTCGATCTTCTGCAGCGCCTGCTTGACGGTGATTTCTGCAATGAGCCGGTCGTCGCAGCCCCAAGGCGTGTCGCTCCACGCCTCGACAGGCCCGTCGACGGCTCGCACCGAAGACCGGCGGTGATCGTCGATCCAGCAGTTGCGCAGGACCTTGAACAGCCAAGCCCGCGCCTGCGACGCTTCGGTTGGAATAGACGGGCTGGCGAGAGCCTTGCTCGCGCAGGACTGCAGCAGATCGCCTGCGGCGTCCCGGCTGCCGCTCAGCCTGACAGCATAGCCGAACAGCCGCTGCCAGTTCTCCCGAAGTGCCAGTTCGATCGTCTTGCGCAGGATCGTGTCTTTCGCCGGCCGAAGGTCGCAGGGATTCCGGTCGACATCATGGCAGCCAGCGCGCGCTCCGTCATCAGCGACCAAGCGCAATCACGCCCGATGCCGCGCGTGTGCCCATTTTCAACCCGACGCGATCATTCGCTTTCATCGAACGAAACGAGAATGATTAGTCGTTGGATGGATCAATCATGGTGCTTCATTTTCCTGTGACCCAATCGTAGCCGATCACGCCAGGACCAACCGATGTCGTCGATGACCATCAACACCGCCTCCCGTGATCCGGCTTCCGGCGCCGGCGGCAAGCTGCGCGCCATCCTGCCGGGCCTGGCGCTCTGCCTCGCCGTGACCGGTGGAGCGTTCGCGCTGGAGCACATCGAGGAGCGCCTGTTCGATCGCGCCTGGCTGGAAGCGCTGGTACTGGCGATCCTGATCGGGACCGCCGTGCGGACGGCATGGTCGCCTGGAGCGGCATGGCGCAGGGGCATCACATTCTCGGCCAAGACGATGCTGGAGGTCGCGGTCGTCCTGCTGGGCGCCTCGCTCAGCGCCGCCACGATCATTGCCGCAGGGCCCGGCCTGCTGCTGGGCATCGCCGGCATCGTCACCTTCGCCATCGCCMTGAGCTACGGCATCGCCCGCGCCTTGAGCCTGCCGCGCCGGCTGGCGATCCTGATCGCCTGCGGTAACTCGATCTGCGGCAACTCGGCCATTGCAGCGGTCGCGCCGGTCATCGGCGCCGATGGCGACGACGTCGCCTCCTCGATCGCCTTCACGGCCGTGCTCGGCGTCCTCGTCGTGCTGGGCCTGCCGCTGCTGATCCCGGCGCTGGGCCTGAGCGCGACCCAGTACGGCATCCTGTCGGGCCTCACGGTCTATGCCGTGCCGCAGGTCATCGCCGCGACGGCTCCGGCCGGCGTCGTGGCCGTCCATATCGGCACGCTGGTCAAGCTCGTGCGCGTGCTGATGCTCGGGCCGGTCGTCCTCGTCCTGTCGATGCTGACCGGCCGTCTGCGCAAGGACAGCGACGAGCCCGCTCCTCACGTCACGGCCGGCGACCGCCCGATGCCGCACCGGGTGCCCATCCACCATCTGGTGCCGTGGTTCATCGTCGCGTTTCTCGTCATGGCCGCCTTCCGCTCGGCAGGCCTGATCCCGGCGATCGCGCTGCCGTGGATCGCGACTGTCGCCAATCTGCTGACCGTCGTCTCCATGGCGGCGCTTGGGCTCGGCGTCGACATCCGTACGGTCGCCAAGGCAGGTCCACGCGTTATCGCGGCCGTCACGCTCTCGCTGATCGTGCTGGCCGCCATCAGCTACGCGTTGATCAGGCTGCTTGGGGTCGCCTAACCGGAGCGGCGAACTTCATACGCTTCCCCGCGTCTCGCCGCCTGCCTCGATCAGCGCGTAAAACGCTCGTGCCGCTTGCGTGAGGTGGCGTTCCTTGTGACGCAGGGCCAGGAAATTGCGATGACTCAGCACGAACCCAGGCTGGCCATCCCGGACCATGACGTCAACCGCGATCAGCGCGCCAGAGCGCAGGCCCGCCTCCGCTACCAGGCGTGAGATCAGGGTCGCGCCGCCGCCCGCGGCGACGGCCGAGCACACGGCCTCGTTCGAGGGCAGCTCCAGTGCGATCGTCAGGCGGTCCAATCTGAGACCCGCTCCAGCGAGCGCTTGTTCAAACAATGCGCGCGTACCTGAACCGGGCTCTCGCAACACCCAGGGCGTCGCTGGCAACTCACTCGCATCGACGCAGCCAAGCTCCGCCCAGCCGTGCTCTCGACCCACAACAAGCACCATCCCGTCGGCGCCGACCGTCTCGATGGCAAGATGAGGATCATCGATCCGTCCCTCGACGAAGCCGAGATCGGCCACGCCGTCATGGATCGTGGCCGCGATCGTTTCGGTGTTGCCAATCGTCAGACTGAGCGCGATTCCGGGATGGCGCTCCTTATAGCGCTGCATCAGCGGCGGCAGCCAGTAGTTCGCCACCGTCTGGCTGGCTGCGAGCGCCAGCGTCCCGCGCTTCAGCCCGGCAAGATCGGCCAGGACGGTCTCGGCCGAAGCCGCGCGCGAAAGCACAGCACGCGCTTCCACCAGAAAGATCTGCCCCGCCTTGGTCAGCACGATGCGGCGCCCGACCCTGTCGAACAGCTTTACGGCATGACGCGTCTCGAGCGCGGTGATCGCAGCGCTCGTCGCCGACTGGGTAAGGTTCAGCTCGCGCGCGCCTTGCGTGACATGCTCGCGCTGGGCAACGGCGACAAAGATCCTGAGCTGTTCAAGGGTCATGGCGGCAGAACCTAACCCAGCTTGCCGCTGTCGGCCGGCTTATTCTCGTCCTGCGCCGCGAAGACGTTATGGGCGTAGGCGTCGAGGATCGCCTCCGACCTGGTCAACCGCTCGGCAGCCTCCTCGGCCCGCAGCGCCTTGTAGAAGTCGAGTTTCTGAATCTTGGCGATCCACGTCTTGAACTTGGTTAGCTCCTGCTCGTTCTCCTCCAGCTCGGCGAAGGTGAAGTGCTTGACGCGGGTCTCCTCCGCGATCTCCTCCTCGAAGGCGACGCACTTCTCGATGAATTCCTTGTACTCGTCGTCGCGGTCGGCGTTGAACCGGGCGATGATCTTTTCCTGCTGCTTCTGGTCGAGACCGACCGTCGCCAGCAGCAGCGCCTCGCCCTCCGCCTCGGCGATCTCGTTCTCGACAACCTTGAGACGACGGAGATGGTCGTCGGTCTTGGGCAGTACGCAGACGCCGCCCTGCAGATAGACGGCGCCCATCCCCTTGAGCTTGCGCCAAATCGAGACGCGCTTTCGCGCGGGCTCGGCCGGCACCTTGTACGTCAAAAGTAACCATTCTAGCGCTGCCATGGAACCTCTTGAATGTTACCATCGTTACAAATAAGCTAAGCGATTGAAGCTACTCTGCGATGCCCAGTGTGACAGCAAGAGAGGGCCGTGACCAGCATGCCGATATCACGGAAGCGATCGTTGCGCTTGGCGAAGCCTGGTCAGGTGGCTTGGTCTCAGCATGATTGGGACGGTGACAGTAGCCGCACTTGTCGGTCGTCTTCCCGAGGCGACGCCTGCAGGAATCATGCTGGTCGGGCTCTCGATCTCCTTGGCCGCAATCCTCCTGGTCGCGCTTCACCTCGCCATCCCACCCTCTACCTGAACCGAAGGAATCGGCCATGACCAGTTGGGCTGCAGCAGCAACCGCCGCTACGACGTGGTGCTGCGCCTGTCCGACCAGGATCGCTCCACGACCGGACTGGAGGACCTCCTGATCGCGACGCCGTCCGGGCACGTGCCCCTGCGCATGATCGCCTCGGTCTCGGAGACGGACGGCCCCAACCAGATCCAGCGCGAGAACGGCCAACGCCGCATCGCGGTCTACGGCAACGGCGACGGGCAGCGCGACATGACGGCGATCATCGCCGACATCCGCGGGGTCGTGGCTCAGACGCCGCTGCCTCAGGGCTATGTCACCCGCATGGAGGGCACCTTCCAGGCGCAGGAGGAGGCGACGCTGCGGATCGGGCTACTGAGCCTCGTATCGCTCGCGCTGATCTTTGTGGTGCTGTTCACCCGCTACCAGTCGGTGGTGCTGGCACTGATCATCATGGGCAACATCCCACTTGCCCTGATCGGCAGCGTGGTCGCACTGCACCTCGCCGGGCAGCCGCTCTCGGTCGCCTCGATGGTCGGCTTCATCACGCTCGCCGGCATCTCGGCGCGCAACGGCATCCTCAAGGTCTCGCACTACATCAACCTGGCGCTCCACGAAGGAGAGAGCTTCGGGCGCGACCTCGTCATCCGCGGCAGCCTGGAACGCCTGACGCCGGTGCTGATGACCGCGCTCTCGGCAGGGTTGGCACTTGTCCCGCTGCTCTACGGCGCCGACCAGCCCGGCCGAGAAATCCTGCATCCGGTCGCCGTCACGATCTTCGGCGGCCTGATATCGGCGACGATCATCGACACGGTGCTGACGCCGCTCCTGTTCCTGGCCTTCGGCCGCAAGCCATTGGAACGCATCGCGGCTGGCCGCGCCTCGGAAGGCGGGGAACTGACACCTGCCGAGACCTACTGAGAGAAAGGAGAACCAACATGCTCAAATCGATCGCCGTCCTGGCCATCGTCGGCTTCGCGTCGACCGCCGAGGCCCATGAGGTCTCGAAGGGTCCTAACGGCGGGCCCGTGGCCGACGTCGCAGGCCACCATGTCGAGATGGTGGCGAAGGGGACCGAGTTCGTCCTCTACCTCACCGACGCCGCCGACAAGCCGCTCGCCTCCGCGGGAACGAAGTCGGCCCGCGCCATCGTCCAGGATGCCGGCAAGACCGCTACCGTCGCGCTGTCGCCTGTCGAACCCAACAAGCTCGTCGGCAGCCTCGCCCAATCCCTCGGCAAGGGCGCACGCGTCGTTGTCTCCGCCACGCTCGCCGATGGCCACGCGCTGCAGGCGCGCTTCACCCACGACTGACCCCGAAGAAGGAACCGAACCGATGAAACGCTCGATCCCCACCACGCTGATCTTCCTTGCCCTCGCCGGCTCCGCCTTCGCGCAATCGTCCCATCAGGGGCATGGCGCGGCCCCCGCGGCTGGCGCGGCCCCCATGGGAAAGATGGACATGGATTCCATGCAGGCCATGATGAAGACGATGATGCCGGCAGCCGGCGACGCGGCCTCGACCAAGGACTTCAAGGCCGCCGACATGAAGATGATGCACGACATGGCGGTGCCCTACACCGGCAATCCGGACGTCGACTTCCGCACCAAGATGATCCCGCACCATCAGGGCGCGATCGACATGGCCAAGGTCGCCCTGGCCCATGCCAAGGACCAGACGACGAAGGCGATGGCCGCTCAGATCATCAAGGATCAGGAGCGCGAGATCGCCGAGATGCGTGAGTGGCTGACCAAGAACGCCCCGAAGTAATCTTAGGCTCCGTCGCGGACGGAGATCCATCGAAGCGTGGCGAGACGCCACCCAGACGCCAACGAGCCGGGCCAACAGGCCCGGTTCCCCAGGCCGCTCGTCATCGAGCAGAAAGCCGGCCCCCATGACCCATCACGATCACCACCATGGCGAACCTGGTCATGACCATCGCCCCACGTCGGCAGCCCCCGTCGAGAAGGACCCGGTCTGCGGGATGACGGTCGATCCGGCCACTGCCAAGCATGCCGCGGCCCATGACGGCCAGACGTATCACTTTTGCTCCGCGGGCTGCGAGACCAAGTTCAAGGCGGCGCCTGAGCGATACCTGTCGGAGGGCGAGCAACCTGCCACCGCGCCTGCGCCGGCCGGAGCGATCTACACCTGCCCCATGCACCCCCAGATCAGGCAGCCAACGCCGGGAAACTGTCCGATCTGCGGCATGGCGCTGGAGCCGGAGATCGCGACGGGCGAGGCTGGGCCTAGCGCCGAACTGCGCGACATGACGCGCCGCTTCTGGGTCGGCCTCGGGCTGGCCCTTCCCGTGTTCCTCCTGGAGATGGGAGGGCATCTCCTCGACCTGCACATGTGGCTCGGTCCGCAAACCTCGAACTGGATACAGCTCGCCCTGGCGACGCCCGTGGTGCTCTGGGCCGGCTGGCCCTTCTTCGAACGAGGCTGGCAGTCGATCGTGAACCGCAGCCTGAACATGTTCACTCTGATCGCGATGGGCATCGGCGTGGCCTGGATCTACAGCGTCGTCGCGACCATCGCCCCTGGCATCTTTCCGGCGACGTTCCGATCCGTCGAAGGGTCGGTGGCGGTCTATTTCGAGGCGGCGGCGGTCATCACCTTGCTGGTCCTGCTGGGGCAGGTTATCGAATTGAGGGCACGCGAACAGACGGGCGGCGCGATCAGGGCCTTGCTCGACCTGGTGCCGAAGACGGCGCGGCGCGTGCGCGATGACGGCAGCGATGAGGACATCGGCCTCGATGCGGTGGGGGTGGGCGATCGGCTGCGGGTCCGTCCCGGCGAGACCGTGCCCGTTGACGGTGAACTCGTCGAGGGCCGCAGCTCGATCGACGAGGCGATGGTGACGGGCGAGTCGATGCCGGTCACCAAGGAGGTCGGTTCGCTCCTGATCGGCGGTACCCTGAACCGCAGCGGCGGCTTCGTTATGCGCGCCAGCAAGATCGGCAACGACACCATGCTCTCGCGCATCGTCGCCATGGTCGCCCAGGCCCAGCGCTCGCGCGCGCCGATCCAGCGCCTCGCCGACCAGGTCTCCGGCTGGTTCGTGCCGCTGGTGATCGGCGTGGCGGTGATCGCCTTCGGGGCCTGGATGCTTTGGGGGCCCGAGCCGCGCTTCGCGCATGGTCTCGTCGCCGCCGTCGCAGTGCTGATCATAGCCTGCCCCTGCGCGCTTGGGCTCGCCACGCCGATGTCGATCATGGTGGGTGTCGGCCGCGGCGCGAGCCTGGGCGTGCTCATCAAGAACGCCGAGGCCCTGGAGCGTTTCGAGAAGATCGACACGCTGGTCGTCGACAAGACCGGGACGCTGACCGAGGGCAGGCCGAAACTGACGAGCCTGAAGGTCGCCGAAGGCTTCGCCGAGGACGAGGTGCTCCGTCTAGCCGCCACACTGGAACGCTCCAGCGAACATCCGCTCGCCGAGGCGATCGTCGAGGCCGCCAAGGAACGGGGACTCACGCTCGCCGAGGCCAAGGAATTCGACAGTCCCGTGGGCAAGGGCGTCACCGGGATCGTCGAAGGCCATTCGCTGGTCATCGGCAGCCATCGCATCATGGGCGAAGCCGGCATCGACATCGCGACGCTTGCCGCGGAAGCGGAGGTGCTTCGCGGCGATGGCGCCACCGTCATCGTGGTCGCGATCGACGGTAAGGCCGCCGGCCTCTTGGCGATTGCCGATCCCGTCAAGCAAACCACGCCCGCGGCGATCAAGGCTCTCCAGGCTGCCGGCATCCGGGTGGTCATGCTCACGGGAGACAACCGGACGACCGCCGAAGCCGTGGCTCGCCGGCTTGGCATCGCCGAGGTCGAGGCCGAGGTGCTGCCGGAAGAGAAGAGCGGCGTCGTCGCCAAGTTGCGGTCTCAGGGTCGGATCGTCGCGATGGCAGGCGACGGCGTCAACGACGCTCCCGCTCTCGCCGCCGCCGACATCGGCGTCGCGATGGGAACAGGCACCGACGTCGCAATTGAGAGCGCCGGCGTCACCCTGCTCAAGGGCGATCTGCAAGGCATCGTGACGGCGCTCCAGCTCAGCCGTGCCACGATGGGCAACATCCGTCAGAACCTGTTCTTCGCCTTCATCTACAACGCCGCGGGGGTTCCGATTGCCGCGGGGCTGCTCTACCCGTTCTTCGGCATCCTGCTGTCCCCGATCATCGCGGCCGCGGCGATGGCCCTCTCGTCGGTCAGCGTGATCGGCAATGCGCTCAGGCTGCGGAGCGTGTCGTTGCGCTGACCAAAAGCGCCCGCCCGGCAAGGCGATCGGCTATCGGCTATCGCGTTCTATCTGTGAAGGTCAGCTTGGCCTGACGTGATCGTCGGCTTGGGGATCGCCGCAGTGAACGCGGATGCTGCGCGAGAAGTCTGGCACGCCGCGCGCGAGGAGCATGCGGCGGAAGCCTGATTCAATCAGCATCCGTGCACTTAGCGGCGGTTCGTCTCGCCGCCCTAGCAACCCGACGCACCATCGCAGAAGCATGCGCGCGATCATGTCAGAGCAGGACTGAATGAAGCCAAATTGACGTTGAACGAAAAAATCGCGATGAAATGAAAAGTCGCACACGAAATGAACCCACCAAAATGTCTGATGACGAACTCGATCACCCCAAATGGGTCACCATCGCAGGTGAAGCCCTGCAGCGGGTGAATTATGCACCACATGGCGAAAAGAAGTACGCATTACAAAGCGTAGTCGACGAGTATGGTCCGACAGCGAACCACATTCGCCGAATGATGCGCGCACTCGCTTTCACCATGGAACTCTCGCCATCGCATCCCGAGCTCGCGCAGGCACTTCGGGGTGTCACATTTAAAACCGCCGAGTTGGTGGATCGTTGGTATCGGCGCGACCCGGCCGCCGCGATCGACGCGGCGGAGCGCTATGTGTCGCGTAGGCTCAGCTTCCGCGCCTTGCTGGCTGAGTACTCAGGTGAAGCGTCGCGGCCACGAAATGGCACCGAGGATGCAGGCCTCGATCTGGATTCATTTCGTGCAGTCGCTCTGCGTCACGCCCGCAAACTGATCGGTGTCGAAGTCGACGAGGCTGAGCGCCCAAAACCACTTAAGCATCTCACCGGCATCGATCATCTGCTCCAGGAGCGAACCGGTGTAAAGCGCTGGGCGGTGATGATCATTCTTCCAGATCAAGCGCCGGCATTATACCGCTCGCGCCGAGAGCTAGACCTAGGTCGTGCGCTGGCCCTGCGGCAGGTCAAGATCGAGCCGATCTTCGTCCTGCCGCAGGAAGCACTTCCACACGATTTCAAAGAGCTCTTGACCCTCTTTCATGCAGAGTTCGCGCATGTCGCTGTGGTCAAGGTGCAGCCGACTTACGTGTGACTGGTGGTTCAGTCGTCCACCCCGTCTCCGGCCGTATTCGCGGTCGCGATAAGGGAGCGGTCGATGACGGCGGTCTCCTGCGTGGTGACGGTGATCTGGTCCTTCTGACGCAGTTCCTCATCGCGACGCACAGCCTGCGTGACGACTTCGAGCGCCTTGTCAGGCTGCTTCGCGGCCTCGCTCTTGAATGCGTCGATCGCGGGAGAGTTCGCGATCGCAGCGATGGTGGCGGCTAGCCGCAGGGCCGTCCACGCCTTCACGCGCGGCGTTCCATTATGAAAACTCGCGAGCACGAACTGGAACGCATGTTCGTGGATCAGGGCTCGCTCTGCGGCGGCCTTCTTGGTCGCCTTCTCGGCACCCTTTTCGTCATCTTCATTGTCATCCATCGGCCTGCTCCATTGGTTCGAAGGGGCGGGCGAGCGATGAAGCCCACCCGCCAGTTTTTAGTTGTTGCCGTGCTGCGGCGTGTTCCCGGTGGGTGGCGCTGCCTGGCCGTTCGCAGCTGCCCCGTTTCCGTCGCCAATCCTTGGCGCAGGCGTCGACGTCGACGACTGCGTTGCCTTCTTCGTTGCGAGCTTCGCCGCAGCCGCCTTGGCGATCGCCTTGCGCTTCGCAGTGTTCTCAGCCCGCTGCTCGACGATCATCTCGCTGATCGAGTTGTTGCCTTCGGCCGGATACGAGGTGTGTGCGTACGCCCGCACCAACGGAGCGATCTCACGCCTGCTCATCCCGGCACGCTCGCAGACGTTGGAAATGACCGCGATGCAGGCGGGCACCGCGTTCATCTTCTCCGCCAGCTTGCGCAGCTCATCGAAGGCTGCCGACCGCTTCGCCGTGTCGATGCCGTTCTCGCGAACGATCGCGTTGGCCAACTTCATCACATTGCTCATGTTGCATCCCCTCCTTTCCGGGACATTGACGGATATAGTCGTCAGCGATAATGGGAGTCAATAGGCGTGTGCATATACTGCTAGCATTAAGATCGATGGAGGGGGTCCAGGGGGAGCGCAGCTTCCCCGGCCCGCTTATTCATCCTCCGCCGCAGAGCGGCATGAGGATGAGCGGTCCTGGCGGGGCCTTAGAAACGGAGACGGCAGATGGCGGTGCCAAAGGGCAGCATGTTCGAGCGCACGGTCCACTTCGCTGCGAAGTGGGTCCGCGCCTCCATCGTCGAGGGTGTCCACGCCATCGGCGCCGTCTCAGCCTATGTCTGTGGAAAGTCGTCGTTCCTGGGGCGTCCGATCGACAGCCCCCATGCTGCGAACGAAATCGCTTTCGCAGGGCTGAGCCTGCCTGACGGCGTCGATCTCGACCGAGAGGAAGCCTGGGTCGAGCTCGACGCGTTCGAACGCAAATCCGACGGCAGCTATCGCCGCAATGGCGGCCATCTACCTCGTCTCGGCACGCACATCGATGCGACCCTGCCGTTCGGCATGGACGATGCGCAGGCGCGGCGCATCGTCGAGGGGTTCGCGCGATGGTTGACGCAGACGCATGGCGTGATCGTCGAGTACGGCTGCCATAACGCAGCCACCTTGCGCGACCACGCACATTTCCTAGTGAGCACGCGTTCGATGGCAGCCGGGAGCTACGGCGGAAAGGTACGCGCGCTCAACGGCATCGCCATGCAGCATAAAGATCGCGAGACCGGGACCGCCATCACGCAACGGCGCGACGACGGATCGGTCAAGGCGATATCTTCTGCCATGGACGAAATGCGAGCCGAATGGGCACGTCGCCTCGGAGCTGAAATCGGCGTGACGCCAGATCACCGCAGCTTCGCCCGGCAAGGGTTGGACATCCAACCCGTGCCTTATGTCAATCGCCGATCGATCGAGTTCGAAAAGCGTCAATCTCGTCGGACTGGAGCAGAACCTGCGTGGCGCACCGATCGCAAGCGACGGCTGGCCGCACGCACTCAGCAGCGTGCAATGAATTCCGCTCCCCGATCGCCTGAATCTCCTGTCGTCTTAAAGCCGTCGGCAGTGAGACTTGGACGTCAAGAAAGGCTCTCACCGCCGTCGACGGTGATGCAGTTGGCCAAACTGAAGGTCACTGCGCTGCGACATCAAATCCTGGCACTCGGACGCGATGCCATAGAGCGAATTCGCGACGCGGCTTCGCTCATGCAATCGGCGGGCGACGGACGCGCTCGGAAGACTGAACCTCGATCAGCGTCAATCCGGCACAACGAGGCGCTTACTGCCGGGTTCCAGCGTTCTGACGTGTCGTGGAATATCTTCGACAATGACCGCCTACCTGACGACGATGCCGGCAATACCGCCGATAGGCAGCGGCATGAAACACGCATGCTGTCGGACAAGCACCTTCTCTCGCTTGCATTAGTCGAGAGGCTGGCTTCACGAAACGCGCTCTTGGCCTTGCGACGCCTGCCTGAACTGGCCGATCGCTTCACCGCAGACGCGAAGGCACTTGTCGAAAAACATGACGAGCAGTGGGCGACGTTATGGACATCGAAGCGCCGCGCGTGGCGCGATAGGACTCAAGTCGTACTTCCAGCCGCGCATGCTCGTCGACGTCGAGTGCTGGAGGTGCCGACGGCGAGGATCCTGGCGGATCGCCGTCTCGCGTTGCTGCATTCTGGGCTCTCGCGTTCCGATGATGGTCTGCGCACTGAATTGTTCCAGCAGGCGATCGCCGCCGACGACAAGCGCATCGTTCAGGGTCGAACCAATATCGATAAGAGCACGCTCACGGCACTGCGCAGTGTCGATCCGCGCGTCAGTAAATTCGATCCAATCGTAGCCGAGGCTACTGAGCGATTGGGCTCTCGTTGGCAGGACGGGGTGACACGCCTTCTCTCAATCCAACGAGAGGCACGGATGGCGCTCTTAACTCGATATCAAAAGCGCGAAATCCGGTTGCGTCGTGACCATCGCCACAAGCTCGGGCTGATCGAGCGCTTGATCAGAATCGACGCGTTGCACGCACTACGCGAGCTGATGGCGATGACCATTCAGATCGCACGGGAAACAAAGCTCTTGCTGGACGCGCAGGGTCGAGACTGGATCGAGCTTCTGCGCAAGCACGAGGCCGACTGGCCGGCTCTGCCGGACATCAAGCTCAAGCCCAGGATACTACATCCTGTCATCACCCGGAGTGGCGACGCTGCGCTGGCTACCATCGAAAGCCCCGCCTTCAGCCGTCCGTTGGCAGAGAAACCCGCGTCGCCCGCGCGCCAGTCCGAGGACATCGCGCCGAGGGTGGATCGCGCCACCCCGCCGTCGTCGCACGTCCGGATCGTCGACGAACTGGCCGTACTGTCGATTCTTCACGGAAGGCGCTCCGACGCCTTGAAGCAGCTGCTAGCCGGGTATGTGGGCGACGACGTCGCGGAGTTCGATCGGCGCGCCAACGAGCGCTATGATCTTTTCCTACAAACCGCACAAAACCTCGGGCCGGGAAAAGAAAACCCGCTGCGGCCGCGGAAGCTGCGAGATATCGCTGCTGATCCTCTGATTCAGCGCTCACCTGAACTCAAGCAGCTGGTCGATGGAATCATCGAGCGGTTCACAAAACGCCGAACAACGTCCCAATCACCAAAAGCTCAACGTCCGAGTGCCGTTGAGACCGTCCTCAAAAGCAAAGGCAAGGACATCGTCTGAAAGCGAAGCCATGGAACCCTCGTTAGGGACCCCCGTGAAAAAGCGCTTGGTCGGAAAGCCGGGCGCGCGGGCCTGATGCTCCCACCTTGGCAAGCCTATGACCAAAAATAACCAACACGTCGCCGACGACATCGGCGACCGCGAACTCGCGCACTATCGCGCGCTCTACCGCGCCCAGACCGATACCGCCGACCACTTCCTGCGTTGGGAAGTGCACACGGCCCATGCCGCCCGGCTGGAGGCCGAACCCGGCAGAATCTTCGATGCCCATGGCGCCCTGACTGGCAGCCAACTCGGGGAGGGTGCCAGGGTAGCCGCGCGGCGCTACGCCCTCCTGATCGCGGAGGTGCCGGCGCATGACGCCGCCTTCGTGGCCTTGAAGGCCGAGATCGCGGAAGCGATCGAAAGGGACGCAGACGAGGTGCGGCGATCCTACGTCCTGCGCATGATGCAGGCGTCGCTGATCCGCGACGCCGAACGCCTCGGCATCGACATCGCCATGGTCGCGCGCGCCGCGCCGTCCTCCCTCAGGCACTGAGGCGGCGCCGATGACGATCGTAATCTACGACCTCGAGACTACCGGCCTGTCGCGCCACTACGACGTGCCGCTGCAAGCCGCCTTCCTGGTCTGCTCGGACGACCTCGTCGTTCAAGACGAAATCGTGCTGCGCGGACGCCCGCCTCAGCACGTCGTCCCCGCACCGGACGCGCTCCTGACGACCAGGGTGACGCCAGCGATGCTCGACGGCGCGCCGCTGTCCTACCTTGAACTAATGCAGGCCATCGCCGGCGTCGTGGCCAAAAACAAACCGGCATGCTGGGTCGGGTTCAATAACATCAGGTTCGACGAAACGATCCTGCGACAGGGCTTCTACCAAACGCTCCACCCCGTGTTCGCGACCCAGGCACCAGGCTGCGCGCGAGCCGACGTCATGGTGATGGCGCAAGCCATCGCGGCTCAGGAGCCATGGGCGTTGACCGTGCCGCTCAACGAGGCCGGCAAGCCGACGTTTCGACTAGGTCCGCTCTGCCGCGCCAACGGCATCGTCATGCCCGACGACGAGGCCCATGACGCGCTCGCCGACGCGCGCGCCACGCTCGCGCTAATGCAGCATCTGCGAGAGGCGGCGCCGACCACATTCGGGATGATGATGGCAAACGCGGAACGCCGACATGTCCTCGACACCCTTCGTCACGCCGACCTGCTGGCCCTGACTCAGCACTTCGGGGCCGCGAGGACGCTCCCCATGGCGCCGATCGTCGTCAGCCCTGTCAACGGCAACGCCTATGCACTGGCCGACCTCGCAGTCGATCCGGATGACTACCTCGACAAGAGCGAGGTCGAGCTCGCAGATCTCCTCGCGATCCGTGGGCCACGCCCAATCTTCACGATCGCCGCGAACGCTCAGCCCATGCTCTTTCCGTTCGAGCATGGCGGGGCTGTCATCGTCGATCCGCTGCTAGTCGAAGGATACCGGGCCCGGGCCCGTCGCATTCGCGACGATCACGGGTTCGTCGCACGGCTCGCCGCCGTGCTCGGCCGGCAATTCAGCGATCGCCCCATCGGCCCGGAGCCCGAGGAGCAGATCTTCGACCGCTTCGTCACGAAGCCTGATCAGGCGCACTCCCGCCGGTGGCATGAGATCGGCTGGGAGCAGCGCGATCGCTTCGCCCAAGCCGTGATCGACGATCCACGGCTCCAGGCGTTTTCGAGGCGCATCGTCTTCGAGGCGGCTCCGGCGACGATGGCGCCGGCTGACCGTGCGGGCATGAAAGCGTGGCTCGTCGATCGCCTCCTCACCGACATCGACCGGCCTTGGACGACGATACCGGCCGCGCGGCGCCGCCTCGCGGAGCTGGCCGCGGCTTGCGATCCCGCCGACGCGGAGCGCTTGCGGCACATCGGTGAGATCGTGGCTTGGCTCGACGCCAAGTCGGCTTCGCTCAACGCGATGCCCAGCTGATCAAGGAAAACGGGATCGTTGAAGCGACGCGCATCGCCCTCAGGGGCAGTGCTTCCCGTGGCTGCGTCGGCTTCGATAGGTAGCGTAAGGGCCCCGAGCCAAATCGCGGGCGAACACGGTGAAAGGCGCCGAAACGGCGAAGGAGGGAGAGGAAATCGTGCTGCCGCTCGGCAGAAACCCCTCGGAAAGAGTAAAGACCATGACCAAAAAGACCATCGCCACGACCGCACCGCGCAAGCCTGCCGGCCTCGACACCCTCGTCCTCTCGTCGACGATCCGGCCGATCACCGAAGATCTCGCAATCGCGGATCGGCTTCCTAAAGCGTCGATCGACGTCGAGCGCTTCGCCGGTCTGCACCACGTGCAGCCGGCCTCGACCGCCCTGATCGCGCGTGCCGGCTTCCACCAAGAAGAGCTCGGCCGCTTCGTCAAGCTGGCGTCCAAGGATGCACCACGGACCGAAGAGCGGATCGACACCTTCAATGCACTCAACCTGCTCCGGCAGGGTGCCTACCTCGCGGTGGCGCTGCTCGATCCGAGCTCCGACGATGACCGCTGGGCCAAGAACCTCATCGGCGACAGCCTCATCACGGCGGCAAGGCGGCAGGGCGATACCACCCGCGCTGCCGTTCTTCGGACCGCCTTCGGCATCAAGGCGAAGCAGAAGACCAATGCGGCGCCGATCAGCGAGATGCCGGCCTGGCTCCAGGAGACCTCCCGCCGAATGGGTCTGATCCGGCCCCCTGCAACGGGTACCTCCGCCGACGACCTCGCCGATGCCGGCTGCTACCGGCTGGAAGAGGCTCCCTCGCTCGAGACATTCTTCTCAAGCGCGCCCGACCTCGCATCCCTCGCGGAGAAGGCCATGGACCTCATGACACTGGCGGATGCCCGGACCCGGAAGGACGGAGCCGACGATCTTCGCGACCGGGCCGCCAAGTCGGCGATGACGCTCGCCTACGCTGAGATCGCTCGCGTGGGCCAATGGCCGGCGCGTACCGAGCGCGATCTTCATGCGAAGGCGATCTGCCGGAAAATCCTTCGCGATCGAGCCGCCGATCCCGCCGAACTGCGCGCCACAGCCGCCCTGGCATTCGACCTCGGTAATGCGACGGCCGCGCAGAGCGACCGGTTCAAGATCGAACCGGAACATGTGACCGAGCGGTTCCCCGGCCAGGACTAACATCGAAACGCTCCGCGTTAGGGCGGCATGAAGGGGGCGAACCACGGGGTTCGCCCCCTTTCGCGTTCGATGGGCGCGGTTGGCAGGCCGCGATGGCCGCCCCCGAAACATCGAAATAGCGAGACTGGCACATGCCTGATACCGACACCGCAAATAAAAATCCCAGGCTGACAAGGAAGCGCAGGACCGATCGCTTCGCGTCCGAGACTGCTGATGTCGACAAGGCGGCCGAGGCACCCATCACCCCGCCGGATGGCACGATCGCCGTCTACGATCGCGACGAGGTCGAGCGCCAGATCACGCTCGCCTGGGGCTTCGAGCCTCACCTTGAGGAGTACTATGGTCCGCGCCCCACCCTCGGCCCCGACGAGGGGCCGCGGGTCGATAGGCTCTTGGCCATCCTTAATGACCTGCGGGGTCCCCAGCGTGCCTTGTTGTTCGGAACGCCACGCCTTCGTGCGGCGCTGGCGCATGTCCACGCCAAGTGCCCGGCGTTCGGCGAGGTCATCGCGCTCTATGAGCGCGCCGTCGCCTTGTCGGCGATGACGGGCGCACCCGTCTCGGTTCCCCCGGTGCTGCTGCTTGGCGAGCCAGGCATCGGCAAGACCCATGCATCGAAAGCAATCTCAACGGCCCTCGGCGTCGACATCCACGCATTCTCCTGCGCGACGTCGTCCGATGCCCAGGCGCTGTTGGTCGGCCATCCGCCAACCTGGCGCGGGGCGCGTGCCGGAATCCTGACAGAAGCCATGATCGGGTCTGTCAGCGCACAGCCAGCCGTACTTTTCGACGAAGTCGACAAGTTCATGACGCACGCGACCGAACAGCCGTACGCCGTCCTCCTATCGGCGCTCGAAGCTGAAAACGCCTGTGCCCTAAAGGATGAATATCTTCAGGTCCCGTTCGACGTCTCGCGCGCTCTGTTTATCCTGACGGCGAACGACGCCAGTCAGATTCCGGGTTTCATCATGGACCGGGTGCTGGCCTTCCATATCGCACCGCCTACCGGCGATGCCCTCGTCGCGATCGCGCGCAACATCGTCGTCGACGTCGTCGACTCCCTGCGCGGCGGCGTCGCGGTCCCCGAGGACGTCGTGCTGCGTCGCCTCGCCACGACCAATCCGCGCGGAATCAAGAAGCTCGTCAGGCTGGCTTTTGGCTTCGCCGCCGCCGCGGGGCGGGGCCGGATGGAGCTCGCCGATATCGACGCCGCCGAGGCCGTTGCCGCCGGCGCGTCTAAGCCCGCTCGGATCGGATTCCTCACGGCCGGAAAAGGGCCTGGGTCGATGTAGGCGCGAGGGAGAGACCAGGGCCCAAGCACGGCCGCGCCGCTGCCGAAGAAAACCGGAGATCGAGGGAATACGAAGAAACCCCTCTGAAACCCTGCCCAAACACCAGATCAGAAACCAATACCGATGACCAAGAAGCTCCCGACCCTGTCGCCGACCGCCTCTAAGACGCCTCGCAGCACCGTCGCGCCGCGACGGCTGAAGGATGTCCATTCTCCCGCCGCGGTTCGCCTGTGGGTACCGACCCCGTGGCCTGAGATCGGCGGGCCCAAGCTCGATCTGGCGCCTGACCCGCGCTTCGCCCAGCCCGACTTCACCAGCCGGTTCGTCGCCGGCGAGCGTACGACCGTCTACATCGCCGGGTGCCGCGGCCTCCTGAGCTCCGTCGCGCAGCTGCTTCACATCGGTGCGTGGAAGATCTCGACCACGCAGGACGAGTCGCCTGGCCTCCAGCGTCGTCTCGACGCCCTCGCCACCGACCGATACGGATCGACCTACAAGATCGGCACCGACACCATGGAGGACCCGTACTTCAGCCGGTGGGGTCTCTCGATGGTGGGGACCGTGACGCCGTCGCCTGGTAGCCCTATCCGGATTCTCCCACGCGGCATCGAGGTCATTCTGCCGGCCGACCTCGACTTCGAAACCTTCGAGCGGCTGCTGCGCCAGGCCCTCTCGAACGCGGAACTCGGGCGTTGGGTGACGTCGTGGGCAGGGCGTGCGCACTGCGCCAGGTTCGGGCTCTCTCCCTCGCGCTTCGAGCGCTACAGCGCCTACGATATGGGAGGTGTCGACCGCATGTCCCGCGCCCGCGAGATCTTCCTGTTCAAGCCGGCCAAGCAGTCCCAGCGGCTGGTCCGGATCATCGAGACCCTGATCATCGGCCACGTGCTCGCTGGGCCGTAAGAGGGCGTCAAACAACGCGCTGCCAGATCGCGGACCCTTAAAATCCGTCGGCATCCTTGAACTGCTGTACCAAGGGGATGGCTCGAGCACGCAAAGCTGGGTCGCTGGCTTCACGACCCAATTTCTCCGTCCTTGACCGCGCGGCGGCGTAATCCATGAAGTAGCGCAGCGTCGGTTCCTTCAACGCAATATACTCGCCTCGTGACGAGGAGCTTACGCGGCCACCCATGAGTTCCAGGACACCAAGCAAGCCCGCGTCAGTCTTCGCCTCAGAGGCAACCATCCCTTTCGGCCCGTCTGGATCGCCAGCTTGATACCAGGCGAACAGCGCGCTGAGGGGCCGACGCAACGCCTTCCACTCGGCAATGCTAAGATTCCGATATCGCTCGATCATGATCGCCGAAACGCAATCTAGCTCTTCCACCTGGAGAAGCTTTTCACCGTTCGGTCGCTCATCCACCCGACCATGCGCGAACGTCTCGCTCCGCAGGATCGTCGTCAACCAATCGAGCGCGCGCCCCCGGAACAGGCGCCGCAACGTCTCGCCGCGGCCGTCGTCCAACTTCGGCAGGAGCCACCTCAGGGCACGTCGCCCCTCAACCCAGGACTGCGGATCGCCGAGACCCTCCTCCCGCACAGTCGCCATTTCATCCAACCGGTCCCCCATCGCGCACAGAAGTGTCTCGGCTCGCTCCCGGCGGAACGCTTCCGCGTCGCTGTCAACAATACGGCTCAGCATCGCCTCCGCCTTGGTCGCGCCGGTCGAAAGGCGTTCGCCGTTCCACCTGGCCAACAGGGCGGATGTGTCGGCCACCGAGGCGTCCAGCGCCGCAAACAGTGCCTCGAAGTCAGACCGCTGCGGTGAATTGCGAGGCTGTTGCATAGCGAAGTAAAGGCGGTAGTGATCCGGGCTCGCCAGTCTGCTGAACCGGGCTGCTCTCGCCACCTCCTCCTTCGGGATGTCGGCGTGAACGCCGGGCTCGTCTTCCTTGCCGTAGTTCATCCCTTCGTCGATGCCCGGAAGAAATTCGGACAGCCTGTAGCGGGCATGCTCGAACTCGGCGCCTTCGGCTTGTAGGGCCTCGTCAAGCCTTCTTCGCGAAGCCCGCTTCTCCTCCTCGCCTATCATCGCAACACCAGATGTCTGGGCTGCGGCCTCGGGAAGATAGTGCTCGATCCAATCGTAGAGCTTCGCGTTGCCGACCTTGACGAGATGCAGCCAGACAAGGTCGCCGAGGTCGACCTGATCCTGCAAGGCACCCCAGAAGAAACGGATTCCGTCCAGACACCGGACGACATGACGGGGCGAAGAAAGGTAGCGACCTCCCTCGATATCGATCACGGTGCTCAACTGCGACCGCCAAGCTCCAGCCTCGTCTGAGCCGTGAGGAAGTCCATCTATTCCCTCGCCGAACCATCGACGTAGGTCGAATGCCTCCGGCCTCGGTACGGAGACCGCGATCTGGACGATCTTCTCAATGTAGGCGCGGCCATTCTCCACCTGCGCCGCCGCTTGGATCGAGTGGGCAACAATTCCGGGATCGTAGCAGAGCACATAGATTACGTTCGGGAAGTCGGCGACTGATCGGACCAACCTCAATATCTCGACAACTTCGCCCGGTTCCAGACGATCGACGTCATCGATCGTGATTACAATGCGGCGCGGTAGCAGGCCGAGGCGCTTGCGCAACTCAGCCTTCTCGGCTGCGAGCGAACGCTGGCCGTCCCAGCCCTTGGCCGCCTTCACAACCGCGTCGATGGCATCCCCTGCCAGCCCCGCACCGGGGACAACGGCGCCAGCGACCTTCGCCAGCACGCCTAGGCCGCCCAGCTGTGCAGCAAAATCTACGACTTTCTTCCCTGCTTCGCCCAGCTCACGCCGTCTTCGGCCGACCGCATCACCTCCACTTTCCTCGATGGCGTCGACAGCCATCGCGAGTTCAGTGAAGAGCGCGAGCAACAGGCCATCTCGGTCTCCGATGAGCCAAGGCTTGAACTCGATGATCTCAGGCGCCGACGCGCTCCCGGCGGTACGCAGTGCGTCCACCATCATGTTCACCAAACTCGACTTTCCGGAGCCCCAACGGCCTTCGATGCCGACAACCAAGCCGTCTATGACGGACTGTCGGAGAAGTGCCGACGCGATCGCGGCCGCAGTCGCGGCGAAGCCCAAACGGTCACCGGCCGCGTCCTCCAGTGCTTTGTCGCCGCTCAGATCCACGCTCATGCCATGCATACCTTCCCGAACCCCAAGCAGACGCCGAGCCGCGGGCACTCGCTTGCTGGTTGTGCTCCCCAGGCGGCTCTAACTCCGTCCGAGTAGGGGGCCAAGCCCTTCTCGGCTCCGGGCCTTGATCGCGACTTGTCACATCTGGGACTAGTTGAACCGCAGTCCGAACAAGCCGCCCGTCTCGGTGGCATCGGTCAGCTTGGTTGAGCACACAAAGGCGTCGACGTCGAAGTCTGGGCGAAAGCCATCGCGAGGAAGGGCGTCGGAATTCATGGTCACGATGTACTGGAATCCGACCGCCGCAGCGTGATCAGCCCCGAGCTGAAGCGCCTTGGCGACCTGCCGCTCATCGACGCCATCGAAGAGGTGGCTGTCGTGGATCAGGAACCCAGGGCCGAGGCCACGGCGCGTAGCCAGATCGGCAAGCATCAAATCGAAGCAGAAAATCTGCATGTTGGTGATGCCCTTGCTGCGCTGGGCATCGATGCGCACATCGACGGTCGGTCCATTCGACGTGGCGCTGATCGTCAGGCTCCCGGCCTTCGCATACAGCGCGTTCGAAAGTTCTTCGAAAACCAGAATCGCTTCGGTGACGACGCCCTCGCGTTCATGCAGGTCAGTCTGCAGAGCCTTCAACAGGCGCGCTCGATCGATATCGAGTTCGGCCTTGGTGCTTTCGATCCGCTCCGCCGTGACGAGCCGCTGCCGCAAGCCCTCGGCGTCGGCCTCGGCTCGCCCCGTCTCCTCTTGCAACTGGGCATAGTGGTCGAGCGCGCCACCGGACTGCAGGATGCCCATGAGTTGGCGGCGGCGTTCGTCTAGCCGAGCGCGTTCGAGGCCGCGCCGAGCAATACGATCCTCGGCCGACTGAAGCTCGGAGGAAAGATGGGATCGGCGGTTCTGGACCACGGCGTCATGGAATTCGGCGACTTCTTCGAACCGGCGACCCACGGAGCCAGGCAACACCACCCCGGCCTCCTTATAGAGGCGGTCCAGGTTCGCGATCGCCGGCGCATGCTCGTTGGCAAGCGCGTTCTGGAGCTGGAGGAGCAGTTCTCGATCGATCGTGTTCTCATCGTTCAGGCCGGATATCTGTCGCGTGATGATGGACGCCTCGCGTTCCATCTCCGCATATTCCGGAACGACGTTGAAGACGGCGATCTGTTCGCGAAGGCGCTTCGCCCTGGCCTCGGCGATCGTCAGGCGGGTGCGGATATCGGCGGCCGTTCCGAAATAGCGCCCAAGCCCGCCTTCCTTGGCGGCCTTGCGGAGTTCGGTCATCGCCTTCTCCTGCGTCCGCACCTCTTGGAATTCCTGGGCGATGCGGGAATCAAGGCCTAGCAGGTATGAGACGGCGACCTGCTGGTCCCAGGGCTGCTGCTTGCTCGACTGCTGAGTCGGCGCCAGCAGACCCCCGCTGTTCTGCCGCCGGGCGAAATAGGAAAACAGCGACCGGAATGACGGAGCAAAGCGATGGCGCTCTTCTTCTTCCGCATCGATGGGCAGCCCGAAAAAGACCGCGCCGAGGAGCGCGCGCCACCTCTCGTTGGCGAATATCAAGTCGCCGGACTTCACATCCAGCGACGGCTGAATAGCCCAGGGCGCGGTGTCCCCCTGGAGCATGATGCGCGAGGGCTTCTTGCCGGATCGACCGACGTTGACGACGTTGCCGCCGATGTCGACGCGAGCCTCGAAGGTCCAGGGCATCAGCTCTGGCGATCGAAAAATGCTGTCGGGGTCGGCGTTGGCGCCGAACACGAAGTGGATCAGCTCGAGCAGGCTTGTCTTGCCGGCGCCGTTGCGTGACTGGCGATCCGTCGCACCTGCGCTCTTGTCTGCCAGGACGATGTTGAGGCCTGGGCCGAAGGTGAGGGACTTGAAGCTGGGGAGGTCGCTGCTGACACTGTGGATCATGTCGCGGCCTTCCGTATCAGTCCACGCTCCAGATCGATCGCGCCGACGAGGAATAGCAGATCCAGAGCCAAGATGAACCAGTCGTAGTTGATCGACGCCGGCTCGCCGGCGTCGCCGCGACGACGGCGCAGCTCGTCCCAGAGCCGTGACACCGTCATCGGCTCTCGCAGGCAACCCAAAAGCTCGCCGCCAACAGTCAGGAGCGCTCTCTCGGGCCGGAGATGCTTGGTGGGGAGGATCATGCCGACGCGCCTGAGACGGCGTCCTCGAAAATGTCGCATCGCTCGAAGAAATAGGACATCACGGCCAGAACCGCAGCCTGACGTGATGGGGTGCCGCTCATGCCGCCGGCGAAAAGCTGTAGTTCGCCAAAAATATCGTCTGGGCCAAGTCCAACTGCCTTGAGCTTCGCGTAGTGCTGCCTGAAAGCCTCTGCGATCGCCTCGCCGAAGTCCGGGTCGGGCCATGCCACGAAAAAATCCTCGACCAGCTTCTCGCGCCGTCGACCCTGACGCAGGAGGCCAGCGGCGTCGGTCGACAAGGCGTTGGCTTCGAGCTTCTCTGGCGACGGCGCCGTCAAGGGTGGTTCTGCTTCGGGCTCGCGCCGCTGGATGGCAGCCAAGATGGGGCTCAGCGCAGCGAAGTCGAGCTTTTCCATCGTGCGCTGAGAGGGAACATCGCCGAACAGATCCTGAAGCTGGTGCAGCGCCAGTCCCATGGCAATCTGGCGCAACTCCGGATCGCCCATCACGTCGATGGCAAGTCTGGGGTTCGCTGCGCGAAGGTCCACCAGCTTCTGGGTAGCATGTGCCGGCAGCCCCCGCCCGTCGTTGTGCACGAAGCACCAGCGATGCATGCGGGAACCCCAGTGCGCGAGAGCACCGTGAAAGTCCTCATCGATCTTCGCGAGAAGCTGGGCCAGGTTCATGGCGTCAGGCGCGTAGCACTGGAAGACCGTTCCATCGCTTCCGCGGTAGCCGTCGCACTTCAAGTCGCCCTTGGAGCCATAAGGCCGCACGGGCTCGAAGTCGCCTGGAAACGCGTGGCCCATGATCCGTGCAAAAACGCCCTCGAATGCCTTCCCCTTTTCGCGAAGGAAGGCAATTTCGAACCTCATGCCGTAGAAGCTGATCTGCGTCTCGTCCAAATCAAATCTCGCCCAGAATCGGCAACAGAATGCGGTTATGACACGCCTTCAGCGCTCCGGCATGGACGGGGTCACGCGTGGTCCTGCCGCACCCCGAACGCTATACCACCCGCCTCGACACCATGAGGCAGGAGCGGCTGGATATCCCCATTAAACCGCGTATCGGGGATACCGTCCCATCACGACCGCCAGCTCGGAGGGGGTAGGGGCCTCATACTTACGGCCGACCGTACGCGGCGCGTGACCGGTGACCGCGTCGCGGTATCGCTCCTCAATCCCCACGCTGAGCGCAATCGACTTCCACGTATGGCGCCAGCCGTGATTCGGATCGACGCCTTCGCCGAGCTTGGCTTGCTCCCTGACCCAGACCGCGATCTCGGAGGCGCGGACTTCCGATGGCGCTCGCGTCGAGGTGGACTTGCGGCCCGACACCGAGGCAGGGTCGATGAAGAGCGCGCCCTTGCCGACCCCCTTCACGTAGTCGAGGAAGCCCATCTCGACGAGGTGGGCGTGGATCGGAACGGTGCGTGCCTCGTCCGTCTTGGTCTTCAGAAAATCCATCATCCAGGCGCCGCCTTCGGTCCTCACGTTTTGGACATCGAGGCCGATCACTTCCTGGATGCGAGCGCCCGAATAGGCGGCGAGCCATGGCGACCAGCGGCGCCCTGCCGACGACTTGGGGTAACGGCCCCCGATCTTCACCCCGTTCGCGGCTGTGAGGATCGCCTTGATCTCGTCGTCGCGGAATCGGCGCTCGCGAGTCTTGGGAGCCTTTTTCACCCTCAGCTTCATGCCGGTGGTCGGGTTCGCCTTGAGCAGCTTGCCGCCTTCGCGTGTCGTCGCGAACTCCAGGATCGACCTGAGAGCGATCAGGTCGTTGTTCTTGACCGTCCTCTTGCTGACCTTGCCGCTTTCGAGCCGATGGTCGATCCACTCCCAGATCCGGTCTTGGGTCAGGCTACGCACGTCGGCATGGCCGGTGAATTCCGACAAAGAGATCAGGGCCGGCCGATAGCGGCGGGCGGTGGATTCCTTGACGTCCTCTCCCATCTCGTCCTTCCAGCGGTCGAACAACGCCGCTGGGCTGAAAACATCGCCGCCGCGTGCAGGCATCGACTGCGTCACGGGCGCGGACGCAACGACCGGTGATACGAACTCAGGGAAGCGCAAAAGATTCTCGTCCGGACCGTAGTCGCTGGCCGTGGCCATGCGGCGGGCCCTCTCGCCCAGCTTCACGTCGGCCTTGCGAACTTCGATCATGACCATCTGACGGCTCGCCTCGTCGATCGACAGGCCGCGTTCCGTCAGGACCATATCCGTCACCATCCCATACCAGCCCTGAAGCAGGCTGAAACGGGTGTCCTCGGGAAATTCGAGACCCGGCATCAGCGACTGGATGACGCCGATCGCGTTGATCCCATGCTGGTTGATCATCCTGACGATGAAATTCAGGATCACCGCGTCGCAATCGTCTGGTCCAGCCGCGCGGATGGCATCGACCTCATCGTCGCGATACGCGTTGTCGCGAGACAGATCGGGATCGTCCAGCATCTGGGCGCCGAAGCGGTAGACGTCACCTGCGAGCGCCACGGCCTGCTTGTGGTTCAGGCGAACCGGGCCATTCCGCAGCGTATCCCAGTGGCGCCGCAGCGCGGCGTCGGCTTGAGAGTGACGGAAGGCCGTCTCGGCCGGATCGCGGGTACGCAGGCTCAGTTCGACGAATTCGCTGCCGACCGTAACGTGCGTCGTCTCGCCGCCGATCGGCAGCGCGACTCGCGTGCCCTTCGCCTTCTGTCGAAGGTCGGCGGGGACGCGTTCCTTGAAGATGTAGATACCGCTGGCGCGGTGCTTGATCGGACGGGCCATTCTCAGGACCATATGTGGGTCTCATGTGTGAGAGTGAATCTCACGGAAACCCTTGTTTTCACTTAACTACCTGCGATCAAACAGGAAGAAAAGTGGTGCCCAGGAGAGGACTCGAACCTCCACGCCCTTGCGAGCGCCAGCACCTGAAGCTGGTGCGTCTACCAATTCCGCCACCTGGGCAACGGCGGTTCGTTTACGGGGGGCTGGAGAGACTGTCAACGGCGATATCGCCGTGATGACGATATGGCGTCGGACCGGTGTTGCAGACGGCTCTCGTCTGGCGCGCGTTTCGCCTTCACAGCGCCCGTGCGATGACTTAGGACGGGCACAGCAGTTTGGAACGGAGCCAACACATGGCGGACCAGCCCCCGGCCTCGCAACTCGTAACGGTCTTCGGCGGCTCCGGTTTCGTCGGCCGCCATGTCGTGCGGGCTCTGGTCAAGCGCGGTTATCGCGTCCGTGTCGCGGTGCGAAGGCCCGATCTCGCCGGTTTCCTGCAGCCGCTCGGCACGGTCGGCCAGATTCACGGCGTCCAGGCCAATCTGCGCTATCCCGATTCGGTCGCGGCCGCGATCCGCGGGACGGACGCCGTGGTCAATCTCGTCGGCATCCTGCAGGAATCCGGCCGCCAGAATTTCGCCAGCGTCCAGGCCAATGGCGCCCGCACCATCGCGCAGGCCTGCGCCGCGCAGGGCGTCTCCCGCCTGATCCAGATCTCGGCGCTCGGCGCGGCTGCCGATTCGGCCTCGCTCTACGCCCGCAGCAAGGCCGAGGGAGAGGCCGCCACGCTCTCGGCCGTGCCCGGTGCGATCGTGCTGCGGCCCTCGATCGTGTTCGGGCCCGAGGACGGCTTCTTCAACCGCTTCGCCTCGCTTGCCCGCATGCTGCCGGTGCTGCCGCTGGTCGGCGGCGGCGAGACCAAATTCCAGCCGGTCTTCGTCGGCGATGTCGCCGAGGTCGTGGCGCGGGCCGTCGATGGCGGGCTCACTGGCGGGCGCGTCTACGAACTGGGCGGCCCGGAGGTGAAGAGCTTCCGGGACCTCGTCGCCTATATCTGCGAGGTCATCGGCCGTAAGCGAATCCTCGCCTCGCTGCCGTTCCCGCTCGCCCGCCTGCAGGCGCGCATCCTCGAATTCGTCGATATGCTGACGCTTGGTCTGCTGCCCAACGAACTCAAGCTGACGCAGGACCAGGTCACGCTGCTCGAAAGCGACAATGTCGTTTCCGAAGCCGCGAAGGCAGAGGGTCGCGATTTTGCCGGTCTTGGCATTGCGCCGGTCTCGATCGAGGCGGTCGTGCCGTCCTATCTCTGGCGCTTCCGCAAGACCGGCCAGTTCGACACCGCCCGCGCCGGCTGACCGCGTCGCGGGAACAGAGGCGATGACACCCGGACTCGTGATCTATGATTGCGACGGCACGCTGATCGACACAGAGACGCTCTATGGCGAGGTCAGCCTTGCGGCCTGTCACGCTCTCGGGCTGAGCGACTGGACGATCGACCACTATGTCGAGCAGATCGTCGGCATTCCCTGGTCGGACGGCGTCAGGATCATCGAGGCCGCGCATGGCCGCGCGCTGCCGGCCGATTTCGAGGCGCGGATCGAGGACGCGGTCGCGCTGCGGCTCGAAAACGAAGTCAGGGCGCTGCCCGGCGTGCGCGAGGCGGTCGTCGCGATCGGCCGCAGCCGCTGCGTCGCGTCCTCGACGAGCCTTGCCCCGCTGCGGCGCAATCTCGGCATTGCCGGTCTGATCGACCTGTTCGACCCGCATATCTTTTCGGCCTCGCAGGTCGCCCGCGGCAAGCCCCACCCTGATGTCTTCCTGTTCGCGGCTCGGCAGATGGGCGTCGCGCCGGAGCGCTGCCTGGTAATCGAGGATTCGGTTCCCGGCGTGCTGGCGGCGCGGGCGGCGGGGATGGCCGTGGTCGGCTTCACCGGCGTCTCGCACGACAAGCCGCGCAGCGCCCGGCGCCTTGTCGAGGCTGGCGCCTTGCAGGTCATCGACGATTTCGCCGACTGGCCCGGCGTGGTCGCGGGCCTGCGCCTCGCCGCGTGAGCGTTCCAGCCCGCAAGCCTCGAACGATATCGCTCAGAGCATGCTGGGCAGCACGCGGTCGGGCGGCTTGTGGCCATCCATGAAGGTCTTGATGTTGACGATGACCTTCTCGCCCATGTCGGCGCGGCCCTCATACGTGGCCGAGCCCATATGCGGCAGCACCACGACGCGATGGTTGCGTGCGAGCTTGAGCAGGCGCGGATTGACCGCGGGCTCGCTCTCATAGACGTCGAGCCCCGCACCGGCGAGTTCGCCGGCCTCCAGCATCCGCGCCAGCGCCGTCTCGTCGACGATCTCGCCGCGCGCCGTGTTGATCAGGATCGCGTCTGGCTTCATCAGCTTGAGCCGGCGCGCCGAGAGCAGGTGGTAGGTCGCCGGCGTATGCGGACAATTGACAGAGACGATGTCGGTCCGCGCCAGCATCTGGTCGAGCGAATCCCAATAGGTCGCGTCGAGCCGTTCCTCGGTGCGGGCGTCGACACGGCGGCGGTTGTGATAATGGATCGAGAGCCCGAATGCGGCGGCGCGCTTTGCCACCGCCTGGCCGATCCGGCCCATGCCGACGATGCCGAGCCGCTTGCCGGTGATGCGGCGGCCGAGCATCCAGGTCGGCGACCAGCCGGCCCATTCGTCGTCGGGGATGACGCGCGCGCCCTCGGCGATGCGGCGAGCCACGGCGAGAATCAGCGCGATCGTCATGTCGGCGGTATCGTCGGTCAGCACGCCCGGTGTGTTCGTCACGGTGATGCCGCGCTGCACGGCGCTGGCGACGTCGATATTGTCGACGCCATTGCCGAAATTCGCGATCAGCCGGAGCTGATCTCCCGCCTGCGCGATCAGGCGGGCGTCGATCTTGTCGGTGACCGTGGGCACCAGCACATCGGCCGTTTTCATCGCCTCGGCCAGCGCCGCCTGGCTCATCGGGGCGTCGTCGATGTTCAAATGTGCGTCGAAGAGCTCGCGCATGCGCGTTTCGACGACGGCTGGGAGCTTGCGCGTGACGACGACCAGCGGCTTTTTCTTCGACATGACGGCTCCTCCTGCGCTGGCTCGCACCGTCGCCGCCTTTTGGCCTCAACCCGCCGTTAACCGCAGCGTATCAGGAATGAGGGGCGGCGTATTCGCGCGAGCTTTCTCGTTGTCTAAGTGCCGGCGCGGCGGATGACAACATGACCCTTCGGCCGGTTTGATCGGCCGGGTCGTCCGGGCGGATGCCGGACGTGTCTTGAGACGGAGTGCTAGGGGATGACGGGTTTGTCGATGCGTGGTGTTGTCCTGGCCGTCGCCATGCTGGCCGGGGAGGCCGCGATCTCGTCTCTTGCCGCGCAGGACATGCAGGCGGGCTCCGTTACCGGCCTGCCGGTGCCGCGCTATGTCAGCCTCAAATCCGATCGCGTGAACCTGCGCGAGGGGCCATCCAAGGACAACCGCACGCGCTGGGTCTACCAGCGCGCCGGGCTGCCGGTGGAGATCGTGGCCGAGTTCGAGACCTGGCGCCGGGTTCGCGATGCCGACGGCGCCGAGGGCTGGGTGCTGCACAGCTTGCTCTCGGGGCGGCGCACCGCGCTGGTCGCGCCCTGGTCGAAGAACAAGGACGAGACCTTCATGATGCGCGCGGCGGCTGACGAGACCTCCGCCGTGGTGGCACAACTCCAGTCCAACGTGATCGCCAGCGTGTCGCGCTGCGTCAACAGCTGGTGCCGGGTCGCGGTCGGCAAGGTCGAGGGGTTTGTCCGCCAGGAGCGGCTCTGGGGCGTCTATCCCAACGAAAAGGTCGAGTAAGCCCGATGCCGGGCGGCGCTCCCGCTCAGCCTGCGATCTTGCGCAGCCGCACGACCACGTCGACGCGGGCGATCTCGTAGCCCGCCGGGGGCTCCGGCAGTTCGGCAACGTCAATCGCCGAGGCCGGGATGTCGATCACCGTATTCTCGCCATCGACGACGAAATGGTGGTGCTCGCTGTTGTCGGTGTCGAAATAGGTCTTGGCCCCGTCGATCGCGAGCTCGCGCAGCAGCCCGGCCTGCGTGAACTGGTGCAGCGTGTTGTAGACCGTCGCGAGCGAAACCGGCACGCGCGCCTTCATCGCCTCCTCGAACAGCATCTCGGCGCTGACATGGCGATCGCCCTTGGCGAAGAGCAGCCAGCCGAGCGAAACGCGTTGCCGCGTCGGCCGTAGTCCCACGCGGCGCAGGCGCTGGCGCACGTCATGGAAAGGGCAGCCTTGCCGCGCGGTCGATCCGTAGCCCTGGTCCTGGGAAATCAGATCGCTCATGCCTGTGGACTATCCTTCGGGGTGATAACGCGCGACGAAGCGCTGCAAAGTCGAACCATACCAGATGTAAGGCTTCGGACGCAGGCTCGCAAGCATGACCGCTGGTGGACAAGCTGCGCCCGCTTTGCGCCTTACGCCCTTCCGTTCCGGCGCGGCCCCGTGTTAGGCACGGGCGATAAGCGCAAATGACGGTCGCTCCTGCGGCCGCGACGGAGCGGGATACAGAATGGAACGGCAATCGTCATTCAGCTACGAGGAAATCCTCAGCTGCGGTCGTGGAGAGCTGTTCGGGTCGGGCAACGCGCAGTTGCCGCTGCCGCCCATGCTGATGTTCGACCGCATCGTCGAGATCAGCGAGACCGGCGGTCCCAACGGCAAGGGGCTGGTGCGGGCCGAATTCGACATCAAGCCCGACCTCTGGTTCTTCGACTGCCATTTCAAGGGCGATCCGGTGATGCCGGGCTGCCTTGGCCTCGACGCGCTCTGGCAGCTCACCGGCTTCTTCCTCGGCTGGCTCGGCCTGCCCGGGCGCGGCCGGGCGCTCGGCGTCGGCGAGGTCAAGTTTGCCGATCAGGTGCTGCCTACGGTCAAGCAGGTCGTCTACGGCGTCGAGTTCAAGCGCGTCTTCAAATCCAAGCTCGTGCTTGGCATTGCCGATGGCTGGCTGGAGGCCGATGGCAAGCGCATCTACACGGTCAGCGACATGCGTGTCGGTCTGTTCAAGCCCGAAGGCGCCTGAGCAAAACCACGGGCGAGCCTTGCGCTCGCCATCCGCGCGGTCCATTTGCGCGTCATCGAAAGAGCACGAGCGCGGGACCTTCCGGCCCCGCGCCGGCAAGCAACCGCCGGAGAAGCGAGCATGAGACGCGTTGTGGTCACAGGGATGGGCATCGTCTCGTCCATCGGCAACAATACGCAGGAAGTGCTGTCCTCGCTGCATGAGGCGAAATCCGGCATCTCCTTCATTCCCGAGTTCGCCGAGCATGGTTTCCGCAGCCGCGTCGGCGGCGCGCCCTCTCTCGATCCCGCGACGGTGCTGGATCGTCGTGCGATGCGCTTCCATGGCGGCGGTTCGGCCTGGAACCAGGTCGCAATGGAGCAGGCGATCCTCGACGCCGGGCTGGAGCCCGGCGAGATCAGCCATGAGCGCACCGGCATCATCATGGGCTCGGGCGGGCCATCCACGCGCGCGCTGATCGATTCCTACGACAAGGCGCGTGAGAGCGGAGCCACCAAGAAGATCGGCCCCTTCGCCGTTCCCAAGGGCATGTCGTCGACCGCTTCGGCGACGCTGGCGACCTGGTTCAAGATCAAGGGCGTCAACTATTCGATCTCGTCGGCCTGCGCGACCTCCAACCACTGCATCGGCAACGCCTACGAGACGATCCAGTGGGGCAAGCAGGACATCATCTTCGCCGGCGGCTGCGAGGAACTCGACTGGACGCTGTCGATGCTGTTCGACGCCATGGGCGCGATGTCTTCGGATTTCAACGAGACCCCTGCAAGGGCCTCGAGGGCCTATGACATCAACCGTGACGGCTTCGTCATCGCCGGCGGCGCGGGCGTGGTGGTGCTGGAGGAACTCGAGCACGCCAGGGCGCGGGGCGCGCGCATCTATGGCGAGATCGTCGGCTATGGCGCGACTTCGGACGGCTACGACATGGTCGCGCCTTCCGGCGAGGGCGCGGTGCGCTGCATGAAGCTGGCGCTGCAGGGCGTCAACGCGAAGATCGACTACATTAATCCCCATGGCACCTCGACCCCGGTCGGCGACGCCAAGGAGATCGAGGCGATCCGCGAGGTCTTCGGTTCCGGCGAGAAGAGCCCGCCGATTTCGGCGACCAAGTCGCTGACCGGCCATTCGCTCGGCGCGACGGGCGTGCAGGAGGCGATCTACTCGCTGCTGATGCTGAACAACGACTTCATCTGCGAGAGCGCCCATATCGAGGAACTCGATCCCGCTTTCGCCGACATGCCGATCGTGCGCAAGCGCATCGACAATGCCGGTCTTGGCTGCGTGCTCTCCAACTCGTTCGGCTTCGGCGGGACGAACGCCACGATCGTGATGAAGCGGCTGGAAGCCTGACCCCATGCTCTTCATGGTGATCGAGCATTTCGACCAGGCGCGGGTGAAGGACATCTACCGCCGCTTCCACGAACATGGCCGGCTTGCTCCAGAGGGACTGCGTTACGTCGATAGCTGGATCCAGGCCGATTTCGGCCGTTGCTTCCAGATCATGGAATGCGACGACGTCACGCTGCTTCAGGAATGGGTGCTGGAATGGGGCGATCTCGCTCGCTTCGAGATCGTGCCGCTCGCTTCGTCGAAGGACACGGCGGCTGCAGTGAAGAAGCATCTTTGACGAATGGTGCTGTAAAGCCGCCGCAACGCCTCTAATGAGATCCAGACCATTCAAATCGGCCCAGAGTTGCTCATGCTCCCCCTGATGCATAACAAGCGCGGCCTCGTCATGGGCGTCGCCAACCAGAACTCGATCGCCTGGGGCATTGCGCGCACGCTGCACGCCCATGGCGCGCAGATGGCGTTCACCTATCAGGGTGACGCGCTCGGCAAGCGCGTCAGGCCGCTGGCGGAGAGCATCGGCTCGAAGCTCGTCATCCCTTGCGACGTCGAGGACATCGCCTCCGTCGATGCGACCTTTGCCGCGATCGACGAGGCCTGGGGCGGCGAGCCCGAGCGTAACACGCTGGATTTCCTGATCCACGCCATCGGCTTCTCCGACAAGAACGAGCTCAAGGGCCTCTATGCCGACACCAGCCGCGAGAATTTCTCGCGCACCATGGTAATCTCCTGCTTCTCCTTCACCGAAGCAGCCAGACGCGCCGCGCAGCGTATGCCCAAGGGCGGCAGCATGATCACGCTGACCTATGGCGGCTCGACGCGCGTCATGCCCAACTACAACGTCATGGGCGTCGCCAAGGCGGCGCTCGAAGCCAGCATGCGCTATCTCGCCGCCGATTTCGGGCCGAAGGGCATTCGCGTCAACGCGCTCTCGCCCGGGCCGGTGCGGACGCTGGCCGGCGCCGGCATCTCGGATGCGCGCGCGATGTATTCCTGGCAGCGGGCCAATTCGCCGCTGCGCAAGTCGGTTTCGCTGGACGAGATCGGCGGATCGGCGCTGTATTATCTTTCGGATCTCTCCGGTGGCGTCACCGGCGACATCCACCATGTCGACGCCGGCTACCATATCACCTCGATGCCGGCGCTGGACGGCTTGCGGGCTGCCGACAGCGGCAGCGGCGAATAGGGAACCGCGCGGCCACGCTACGGGTTTCCCTGGCTTCAACGAGGAGAGACGCGATGGTCACGGTCAGCTACGAAATCGTCGAGCATGATGGCGGTTGGGCCTACAGGGCCAATGGCGCGCTGTCGGAGACGTTTCCATCGCATGACGCGGCGCTGAAGGCGGCCCAGCGGGCCGCCGCGCGCCAGACCGTCGCCGGCACGACCGACGGCATCGTCTATCAGGACAAGGATGGCGGCTGGCACGAGGAACTTGCCGATGGCCATGACCGGCCGGCGACGAGGGTCGTCGACCGGCACTGACCGGTCCGCGCTCCGTCTACCGCGCCGTGAAGAATGTCAGCAGCACCTTGCCCTTCTCGCCGATCAGGCAGAGGAACCGGCGCGGCTTGTCCGACTTGTCGGTGCGCAGATAGGCCTCGCCCATGATGATGCGGGTGATCGGCGTATCCTCGACCTTGGTCTCGGCAGTCGCGATCGTCGCGCCGTCCTCGTCGATATAGATGTCCTTGATGTCGGGATCCCGCGCCGAGATCGTGTGAAGCGCGGTCGCCTTGCAGGAGGCGATCTCCGTCGAGGCCGGTTTCTCAGGCGGCGCGGCGGAGGTCGGCCCGGCCGTTTGCGCCAGCGCTGGCGTGGACAGGATCGTGGCGATCAGCAGGGCAGGGGCGTTCAGGCGGTTCATGCGCAGCACTCTGATGGGGGTGCAGGCTGAACGCGCGAGATGATGCGCGGTTCAACCCGGTCATCTCGTGTCTGCGCCGCGCCATTGCATGCCGCAGCGCGCACGGCATCCCCGGCGCTTCAGCTTGCCATCACAACCCCAGCTTCTTCTTGCGCTGGCCGAGCGTGCGCAGGCGCAGCGCGTTCAGCTTGATGAAGCCAGCTGCATCGCGGTGATCGTATGCGACCGCGCCTTCCTCGAAGGTGACGAGGTCCTGATCGTACAGCGAATAGGGGCTCGACCGTCCGACGACATACGTGCCGCCCTTGTAGAGCTTGAGCCGCACCTGTCCGGCAACGAACTCCTGACTCTTGTCGATCAGCGCCTGCAACATCTCGCGTTCGGGGCTGAACCAGAAGCCGTTATAGATCAGCTCGGCATATTGCGGCATGATCTGGTCCTTGAGATGCGCCGCGCCGCGGTCGAGCGTGATCGATTCGATGGCGCGATGCGCGACCGCGAGGATCGTGCCGCCGGGCGTCTCATACATGCCGCGCGACTTCATGCCGACGAAGCGGTTCTCGACGAGATCGAGCCGGCCGATGCCGTTGTCGCGGCCGAGATCGTTTAGCTTGGCCAGCAGCGACGCCGGCGAGAGCTTGACGCCGTCGATCGCCGTCGCGTCGCCCTTCTCGAAATCGACTGTGATATAGGTCGCCTTGTCGGGCGCATCCTCCGGCGAGATCGTTCGGGAATAGACATAGTCGGGCACTTCCTCGGCCGGGTCCTCCAGCACGCGGCCCTCCGACGAAGCGTGCAGCAGGTTGGCGTCGACCGAGAAGGGCGCTTCGCCGCGCTTGTTCCTGGCGATCGGGATCTGGTGCTGCTCGGCAAAGGCGATGAGCTGTTCGCGCGAGCGCAGATCCCATTCGCGCCAGGGCGCGATCACCATCACATCGGGTTTGAGCGCATAGGCGGTGAGCTCGAAGCGGACCTGGTCGTTGCCCTTGCCGGTCGCGCCATGGGAGACCGCATCGGCCCCGGTCTTCTCGGCGATCTCGATCAGCTTCTGGGCGATCAGCGGGCGCGCGATCGAGGTTCCCAGCAGATAGACGCCCTCATAGGCGGCGTTGGCGCGGAACATCGGGAAGACGTAGTCGCGCACGAATTCCTCGCGCAGGTCTTCGATATAGATGTTCTCCGGCTTGATGCCGAGCAGCAGCGCCTTGTCGCGCGCCGGCCCGAGTTCCTCGCCCTGGCCGAGATCGGCGGTGAAGGTCACGACTTCGCAAGCGTAGGTGGTCTGCAGCCACTTCAGGATGATCGAGGTGTCGAGGCCGCCGGAATAGGCGAGCACGACCTTCTTCACGCGCGTATCGGACATCGACTGGCTTCCTGCTGCGGCGACATGGATCTCATGCCGTGGGACATTCCGGCTTTTGGGCCGTGTTTTGAACACCATGGCGCACTATCCCAGCCTAGTTGGCGAAGCAATCGGAACCTTCTGATCGATCTTGCGTCTTCTCGTGATGGATCGGTGCCGGCGAGACCGGCTTCGTCCCCATGAGTGTGTGTTCCGCGCTTGCGAATATGCATCCGGGGGTTGAAGCTCCGCGTATGCGATTGAAGTAGATGACCGACTCGGAGGCTGAATGCCGAATCGTCCCGTTCTGGATTTCTGGTACGAGTTCGCATCGACCTATTCCTGCCTGAGCGCATTGCGGATCGAAGCCCTGGCCGAGGAGGCGGGCGTCGAGCTTCGCTGGCGGCCGTTTTTGCTTGGACCGATCTTCGCCGCGCAAGGCTGGACGACGTCGCCGTTCAACCTCTACCCCAACAAGGGTCGCTATATGTGGCGCGACATGGAACGTCGCGCCGGGCGCAGCGGCCTGAAGATCATCAGGCCCGAGACCTTCCCGCAGAATTCGCTGATCGCGGCGCGGCTTGCGCTGGCCGGGCGCGAAGCCGGCTGGATGCCGGTCTTCTCGAAGGCGTTGTTTCGGGCAGAATTTGGCCAGGGCGGCAACATCGCCGAGGAAGCTGTACTCAACGCGGCGCTGAAGGAAGCCGGAGCCGACCCAGGCGTCGCCTTCCCCGCCTCGCGCAGCGAGGAGGTCAAGGGCCGCCTCAAGGCCGAAACGGAATACGCCAAATCGCTCGGCATCTTCGGTGCGCCGACCTTCGTCACCGGCGACGGCGAATTGTTCTGGGGCGACGATCGGCTCGAAGAGGCGCTGGACTGGTCGACCAACGGCCGCTGATCAGGTCGTCGGCGGCCTTGCCCAGGGGCCACGCAGCCCCGTATCGCCCTTGGCCGCCGATTCCTCGACCATGGTTGGCAGCTGCTGACGCTCGGCCATGGCAGGGGGGTGCGGCGGCATCGCCGGCATGCGCCCGCCCGCCGTTTCGACCAGCGCCTGCACGCGTTTGGTGATTGAAGGGTGCGTCGAGAACAGGTCGGCGAAATCGTCGGGGTCGTTCTCGAAGCACATGTCCATTACGCCCGACGGCACGCCCTCGATATCGGCCCGGCCCGCGATCTTGAGCAGCGCCGAGATCATGGCGTCGGGATTCTTGGTCAGTTCGACCGCGCCCGCATCGGCGAGGTATTCGCGCGAGCGCGACAGTGACAGCCGGATCAGCACCGCCAGCAGCCAGGACACGGCGATCACGGCGATGCCGATCAGCACCGCGACGAAATTGCCCTTCTTGGCATCGTCGGAGGAAATCCGCACCCGCCCGAAATTGCGGAAGACGATCTCGCCGACGAAGGAAATCACCCCGGCGATCACGATGGCGATGATCATCAGCCGGACGTCGCCATTGCGGATATGGGTCAGTTCATGGGCGAGCACGGCCTCGATCTCGGCGTCGTCCAGCGTCGCGATCAGGCCTGTGGTGACCGAGACCGTGTACTGCTTGTCGTTGACGCCGCTGGCGAAGGCGTTGAGCGCCTCGCTTTCGATGATCGCGAGCTTCGGCATCGTCAGGCCGCGCGAGATGCAGAGGTTCTCCAGCATCCGGTAGAGCTTGGGGCTCTCCTCGCGCGTCACGCTGGTCGCGCCGGTGACCGAGCTGACCAGGCCGACATTGACCCTGAAGCCGATCAGCACCCAGGCCCCGGCGGCGAGCGAAATGAACGGGAACCACGACCAGAACAGCCGCGCCGTCTCCGTATAGACGCTGCGCCCGCGCCCGACGCCGCCATAGCCATAGCCCATCAGCATCAGGCCATAGACCGTCAGATAGACGAGCAGGAACAGCCCGACGATCAGGAACCCCGAGCGGATCCGGTTGTTGCGCTGGTGCGTGTAAAGCCCGAAGGCCTGCCCCGGCATGGCGGCGGCTCCGTTGCCTTTTGCGGCGTCAGAACTTCACGACGGGCGCGTTCTCGATCTGCGCGCGGGCCGCTTCGCCGACATCGAAGAACTCGCGCTCCTTGAAGCCCATCTGCGGAGCAAACAGCACGGCCGGGAAGGCCTGGATCGCGGCGTTGAACTCGCTGACGGCGTTGTTGAAGAAGCGCCGGGCGGCGGCGAGCTTGTCCTCGACATTGCCGAGATCGACCTGCAGCTGCTGGAAATTGGCGCTGGCCTTGAGATCCGGATAGGCCTCGCCGAGCGCCAGCAGCCGGCCGACCGCGCCCGACAATTGCTGCTCGGCTGCCGCCGTCGCCTGCACGCCGGACGCGCCCTGCGCCGCATTGCGGGCCGCGATCACCGCGTCGAACGTCGATTTCTCATGGGCGGCATAGCCCTTCACGGTCTCGATCAGGTTCGGGATCAGATCGTGGCGCTGCTTGAGCTGCACGTCGATATCGGCGAAGGCCTGGCCAACGCGCTGCCGCATCGCGACCAGCCCGTTATAGGTCATGATCCCGTAGATGACGATGGCTGCGAGCAGCCCCAGAATGATCCAGCCAGTCATGGCGCGCGCTCCCGTGCCGAAGGTGGCCGCAGCCTCGCATGACGGGTGGCGTTGGGGAAGGGGCGGGCGCTTTCGTCCTGGGTTCTATGACGGCAAATTCGACCAGATGGTTTCTGCGCTGGGACGCTCGATGGGGGATTTGATGATGGGGCGGGGCCGCCGGACCGGATGAGGTCTTAACGGTCTATGCTGCGGTAGGCGCAGCTCAGTCTGAACCGCCCCGGGTTTGTCGGAGGCTCTAACTCCTGAGAAGGTGGAGCCATGACGAGCAAGACGACGAACAAGTTTTCGCCTGAGGTGCGGGCCCGCGCGGTTCGGATGCTGCTGGASCACGAGRGCGAGCATCCGTCCCGCTGGGCGGCGATCATGTCGATTTCSGGCAAGATCGGCTGCACGGCGCAGACGCTGAACGAGTGGGTAAAGAAGACCGAGGTCGACAGTGGACGGAAGACCGGTTTGACGACGGACATGGCGGCCAAGSTCAAGWCGCTGGAGCGMGAGAACCGGGAGCTTCGSCAGGCSAAYGAGATYCTGCGSAARGCRTCRGCGTATTTTGCMCAGGCGGAGCTCGACCGCCCGTTCARGMGATGATCGCGTTCATCGACGATCACCGYCAGGTCCATGGGGTCGAGCCGATCTGCAAAGTGCTGCCGATCGCCCCCTCGACCTATCATGCCCATGTCGCCAAGCGCGCCGATCCCGAGAAGCTGTCAGTGAGGGCGAAGCGGGATATCRCCCTGCAGCCCGAGATCGCCCGCGTCTTCGCCGAGAACTTCGAGGTTTACGGCGTGAGGAARGTCTGGCGGCAGATGGTGCGCGAACGCTTCGACGTGGCGCGCTGCACCGTGGCGCGCCTGATGCGCGGCATGGGCCTGCAAGGCGTCATCCGYGGCAAGCCCGTGCGCACCACGGTGGCCGACAAGACGGCGCCTTGCCCGCTCGATCATGTGAACCGGGTCTTCCATGCTCCTGCGCCCAACAGGCTTTGGCTTTCCGACTTCACCTATGTCAGCACCTGGTCGGGCTTCGTCTACGTCGCCTTCGTCATCGACGCCTAYGCCCGYCGYATCGTCGGCTGGCGCGTATCGCGAACCGCRCATGCCAGCTTCGTGCTCGACGCGCTGGAGCAGGCCCTGCATGAGCGAMGGCCCGTCCATCGCGGCGGCCTCGTGCACCATTCCGACAGAGGTTCTCAATACGTCAGCATTCGCTACACCGAGCGCCTCGCCGAGGCGGGTATCGAGCCCTCCGTCGGCAGCGTCGGCGACAGCTATGACAACGCGCTCGCCGAGACGATCAACGGCCTCTACAAGGCGGAACTCATCCACCGGCGCGGACCCTGGCGAAGCTTCGAGGCCGTCGAATTCACCACGCTGACCTGGGTCGACTGGTTCAACAATCGCCGGCTGCTGGAGCCCATCGGCAACATCCCGCCGGCCGAAGCCGAAGAACGCTACTACGCCATGCTGGACGAGCCAGCCATGGCAGCGTGACTCAACCGAAACGGCCTCCGGGAAACCCGGTGCGGTTCAGGTAGTGCGAGCAGACCGGTGCCTCGGTGCCGGTTCATGGTCGCCTCGATCCTGGTCGCGGCCGTGTCGTCCCGCCCGCCGTCCGACTGGAATCCCGATGTTTCCCAACCCTCTGCCAGCGCTCGTCGCCAACACCTTCGAATACGAATCTCTACCGATGGTGAAGCCGACCGGCTTCCGCCAATACGACGCACGCTGGTTCTTCGGCGAGGAGCTCAATCTCGGGATGGGGCTGGCCACCCTGATCAGGCGCATGGGCGTCAAGCCCGAAATCGTCACCGGCCATGATTTCCGCGGCTACTCGTCCTCGATCAAGATGGCGCTCGTCACCGGGCTGAGGGCGCGGCTGTCAATCGGTGAGCCGATAGCGGTCGGGCTGGCGCACAGAAGGTCTTGACCTGCCTCTTCAAGGACGCGGTGACCTTGGCGCCGCATCAGAAATCCTCTACGTCACCGGTCATCCTATCTTTTCCCATCGGATATCTTCATGGGCCTCGCCGATCGTTTCCGTCGCGCCATCGCGGCATTCCTCGCCGATGAACAGCAGAGCCAAGTGCCGAGCCCTGTTCTGAGCCCCATGCCGGGCCCGACGCGGATTTCCGATGGACGCACGCCGGCCGACCAGTCGATCCGCCGGCTGCCGCTCGTCGTCTGGGGCGACGTTTTTGCCAATGGCGACGTGCCTCAGGTCCGCCGCGCGCTTGCCGGAGCCGATGCGCATGAGTGCATGTACACATGGGTGTATATCTGCGAGCTCGTCGCCGTCACCGCGATGGCGGGCCATGCGGCGTCCGAGCTGCTGGTCCCCCCTACGTCAGCAACGGATGTCAAGGAGCGTTTCCAGCGACTGAAGAACTCCACCGACGATCCGCAGCATCAGATTTCGAGCGAGCTGCTCGATGTTTTCCTGCCCGTGGCGGTTTTTATCGCGGCGGCCGGTCCTGAGACCGTAGAATATTGCGAGCTAGGCTCGACCTTCTTCGTCTCGATCGAAAAGCTCGAGATTTGCAGCCGGATTCTCGGGTTGAGGCTCGACCGCGAGAAGATGCTCTTCAGTGGCATCGAGTATTCGCCGTTCCTGACGCGCGCATCGATCTGTTTCCATCCCGACGATCCGATTAGGATCGTCAATGAGCCCGATCAGTGGCATCGCTCTCGTGAGAACGCGTTCCACATCTCGCGTTTCGTCGGCAGCTACGCCTGCCGCTCGACTGCCGATTTTGCCAAAGAGATCGCGCGCTGCGACGCGTTCCATATCATTGACGCCTTTAACCTCGGTGCGTCCGATTTCCATTCCTGGGATCTCGGCCTGCCGATCACTTTCATGAACCTTCCTCTCATGGTCGATCAGCTGAACGATGCCGGGTTCGACGTTTACGTAACGAAGGTGGATGCCGAGTTCCATGCGGCCGGCCGCCAAAAGGCGATGGTCGTCCGGCTGTTAGGCGTCAAGCGCGATGTGGCAGCCCGCCTAGGGTATTATGAGCGGTTCCAGGCGATCGGCGGCTTTGCCGCCATGACCGGCGCGCGTCAGCTCCGGCGTGGCGAGGGCGAGGCCATCATCGCGGAGATTGATGCTTCCCTGACATCGGAACAGTGGGAGGCCTTCGCCGACTACAAGACGTTCTTCCCGATTTGGAGCGGCCCACCCGGCATGAGCAAGAGCGAAGTCGCAGCCATGGTCTCCTCGGCGGATCTCTCCATGAATTTGCGCTTCGATGACGGCGCTGCTTCGGCTGCGGTCAGGCAGGCGCTGACATCGAACACTTGGAATCCACGCTAAGCGCCTCGGCCCGATCGAAAGTCAAATCCGATGCATGCTTCGAACACTAGCGTGGTCCTCGAACAGCTCCAGCGCATCTCCGGCACGATGCCGCCGCTCTATCTTGTCGATGTCGGCGCCTCGGGCGGGCTGCATCAGGTCTGGCGGCTGTGGCAGACGGCGCTGCACGCGGTCGGGATAGACCCGTTGGTCAAGGAGGTCGAGAGGCTGCGCTCGATCGAGACAAATCCCAATGTCGCCTATCAAGCGGCAATGGTGGTCGGACCATCGGCGCCCGCCGACGCCTCGGCGCTGCGCAGCAACTACGTTCTACACCGGACGTCGGCCTATTTCGGCACGATCCTGAACCAGCTTGGCCCGAAAGCGGCAAGCGAGCTTTCGACGGCGGATTTCTTGGCGCTTTGGGACAAGGTGGCGAACGGGCAATTCGCGCCTGCCGCCAGAGAGGCCAACTATCGCAACGTGGCCGACCCGAACGCCGATCCATTCTATTCGCATTATCAGCGGCTTTTCGAGCAGGCGATCGGCCTTTCCGACGTCCAGGTTTCGGATCGTAGTGCGACCMTTGACGGCATTCTCGAAAGCGCGGGGTTGCCTGCGGTCGATCTGATCAAGATTGACACGGATGGCTATGAGCTGGAGGTGCTAGAGGGGGCTCGCCGGACCTTGAATGCCGCCTGCCTGATGGTCGAGGTCGAGTGCCAGTTTCACGGATTGAGCAGCACTCACGCCAACGTCTTTGCAAATATCGATATTCATCTGCGCGCGCAGGGCTTCACCTTGGTGAAACTTTCTCCGATGGGGTATTCTCGCGCGGCTCTGCCGAGACCCTTCCACTACCCTGAACTGCCAGCCCAGACGGTCGGCGGACCAATCCAGTGGGCTGACGCACTTTATGCCCGCGACTTGCTGGCGAGCGATGCGCCAGCTGATCTGAGAAGGTCGCGCAAAGTCCAGATCATGGCCTGCCTGTTTGAGCTTTACGGTCTAGAAGACATGGCTGCTGAGCTCGTCCTTCGTTTTCCTGGCGCCTTCGCAGGGGTCGATCGAAGCATTCTCGATGGGCTTGCCAGCAAGATGCTGGGCGATGGCGCGACCTACGACGAGGCGATCCGCCGCTTCACGACGGGCGTCGCAAATTATCGTCAGTAGCCGTGCAACGCCAAAACGGCGCAGGGGCGCTCCGCTTTCGAGATCGAAATACTAGCTCAAGATCCAAATCTTGACGCCGTGGCCGCTTGGCCGCAAGCCTTCAGACGACATTTCGCATCATTCATGGATCCGGTCATGCTTCAGTTCAACACCCTCGCTTTTTCGAATGCACTCGTCGATGGCGGCATGGACCGCCGCACGGCAGAGACAGTCGCGTCGGCGCAGCACGAGTTGATCAGCGAACTGGCAGCTAAGAACCTGCCGAGCCGTGACGATGTCAACGATCTACGCATCCTGATCGAGACGCGCATGGTGGCGCTGACTGCAGCTAATGAACGTATTGTCCAAGAGCTTCGCGCCGACCTGGACACGCTTAGGGGCGAGCTACACGCTGCTGGACGCGACATCGCCCATATCAGGACGTCCGCGGCAGGGCTCGCCGAGGTCAAGGCGACATGGCATACGCTGTCCGAGGCGATCGAGCGCAGGCACGCAGAAATGGCGAAAGATTTGCCGGAGAGAATCTCACTTTTGCAGCGGCCGGAGTTGATCAAGCTTAGGGAAGCGCTCTTCGATAGGATGCAGGCGTATCAAGATCGGCGCGACCACAGCGCTTTCCTCATGATCCGCGCAATCCGCAACAAGCTGCTGCTGTTAGCGATCGCCGGTGTTACGGCGTTAGTCGCAGTCGGCTATTTCGCCATGCTTCGTTTTGGGTATTAAGACTTGTATCGGTCAACGTTGCGGCGAGAGAAAACCTATTCTGTTGCAAGACGTTGTTATGCTCGACGATCCCAAAAGGAGCGACTCGGTTGACTCTCGCTTGACCGGCGCGTTTTAAAACCGATCGCCTGTCCGTCGATATCGCAAACGCAGCGTCAAGCTCTAGGGGCATCAGCAATTGTGTGACAGATGAGCGCTGTCGCGCCTGTTCGATAGGATTGGACTGATGCCAATGGATATCGTTGCCCAGAAGCCTAGTTTCGCAGCCGCGGTTCGCGGCCTCGACCTGAGCGATGGTTTGAAAGCCGCAGACAAGGACCAGTTGAGGTCCGCGGCGCGCGAGTTCGCCGTGATGATCGCGAAAGACCAGTTCGATACAGACAGTGATGGATTGCGCGCCTTTGCCGAAGCGTTTGTAACGCCTAGCGACTGCGACGACATCACCAATGTCGGCAAGGACGGGGAAATCTAGAAGCTGACGGCGCTGTACCGTAAGCGGTGTTCTCAGGCCACAGCCTTGAGCGGCTGTGTGGCGTAGGCCCAAGGCAGCAGATCGTCGATCTGGCTCTGGGGGTGGCCTGCCACGATGCGGGCGATGACGTCGATGAGGTAGGCTTGCGGATCGACGCCGTTGAGCTTGCAGGTTTCCACAAGCGAGGCGACGACGGCCCAATGCTCGGCGCCGCCGTCTGATCCGGCAAAGAGTGCATTCTTGCGATTAAGGGCGATCGGCCGGATGGCGCGCTCGACCACGTTGGAGTCGATCTCGATGCGGCCGTCGTCGAGGAAGCGACTGAGGCCCGCCCAGCGCGAGAGCGCGTAGCGGATGGCCTCGGCAAGCTTGCTCTTCTGGCTGACCAGGCCGAGCTTTCCCTGGAGCCATGGCT